>CALMFQ010000675.1 GCA_937863215.1 uncultured Pseudomonadota bacterium | reverse complement strand
TTAGTGCGCCTGAGTTTGACCAAGTGCAGGCCGAACAGAATTCGTGGATCGGTAGACAAGTCCGCTTTTCCCGAGAACCAAAGGAAAAGATGCTATGAACCTGATCTATTTAGGGCCACGCGCTATGAGTGACAATAATCGTTTGTCATGATATTTTGTTACTCATAGTGGTCTTTGTTGCGAGATTTTTATCTTTCAACTCATGGATATCGGCTTGCTAGGCTCTGTGGACATGGGATTCATCAGAGCAAAATAAATACGAGGGAAATAATGCGCACGGTTTATCTGTCTTCACCGGCACGGCGGCTTGCGCCGGCCATCGTTGCTGTCATGCTGGTTACGGGATGTAACAGCGGTGACGGCAACGATCCGGCTCCGGCTTCTGTGAACCCGCCTCAGGCGACATCTACGGCCAATAAAGGCGGGGATACTTCCACAACATCGCAAACCGGCAATTCGACCGCGGCGCAAAACGGCGCAACTTCGAACACGCCGGCTTCAACTACACCGGCACGCGCCTGGTCTCAGTCGATCGCGATTGGCGGCAGCGCGCAAGGTTTGGCGCAGATGCCTGCGGTGGGTATGGATGCTGCGGGTAATGGCACGGTGGTCTGGGCAGAATGCGGCTCCGGTGCCTCCGGTTGTTCAATGATGGCGAACCGCTACGATTTTGCCAAATCGGCCTGGGCCGGGCCTGCCGTGATCGATGACGGAACCCGGAATGTGGGCAATGCCTGGGGCGGCGGCATGTATTCGATGGATGTGGATCGGCTTACGCCACTGGCGGTAAACGCCAATGGCGATGCTGTAACGGTCTGGTTGTCGAGAGACGGCAAATTGTGGAGCAACTACTTTTCCGGAAAAAACGGCAAATGGAACGGTGCAACCCAACTGGCTGGGACATACGGCGTTGGCATCGATTATCTCGATGTCGGCCTGGCTATCAGTGCCGGCGGAAACGTCTCCGTGGTAATCAACTCTGCATCCAGTCTGTTGATTCATGTTTATGACGCTGCCAGCGGAACCTGGAAAACGCCTTACGCCCCCGGCGTATCACTGAAGAATGTCGGTGCATATTTCGCCGCCGACAATAATCTGTTCATTGCCGGGTTTGGCAACGGCAGTGTACAGATACTGCAGCACCAGTCAGATTCCTGGCTGCCGGTGAAAAGCTTTGTTTCCGGCAATCTCAATAGCAGCAAGGTCGTGTTTGCCGCTACCGGGGCACAGAAGCTGATTGCCAGCTGGGGTCATGCGACGTCGGGCGACAGACCTTACGCCGCAACCCTGGATCTGAACGGCAATACCTGGTCGCAAGCGAATATTATCGCGCCCAATTCATATACGGATGCCGGAACAACCATGCAAAGGATGATCGCTATCGGCAATAACGGCGCTGCATCCATATGGCGATATCTGCCAGTCGATAGCGAGGCGTTCATGTCCAAAATGTATCTGGCACTTTTCGATCCGGCCAACGGCTGGCAATCGCCGACACTTCTTGCCGAGCTGAGCGCCAGTCGGCCTGCCGTGAGCGAAGAAAGCGACGGCTCCATCAACGTAATGTATGACTCCGGCGGCGGGTCGGTGTATTACCTGCATAAACCTGCCGCCAGCACGCAATGGCAGCGGCAGAGTGTGCCGACATCGGATGCGGCTGTCGGTGCCGTATCGGCCATGAATAGAGCAGGTGCGGGGCTGGTCGTTTGGCAGAGAAGTGCCAGCTCTGCCAAGGGAATTCTTTACGCCAATATCCGGCGTTAAGGTCTTTTCCGTCTTGGGTGATATCGAAGTCAACAGACCCGGCGAGGCGGTAGCATGCCTGCCGGCGCCTGTGTGCTGTCATGATTGGGTAGAAATGATGATGAAAAAAGTAATATGTTTGGGTTTGGCCTTGGTGTTAACCGGCTGTGCGACTTTTTCGGAAAAAATGGTCAGTGCCGACGGATCGGTCAAGGATTGTTCTGCCAGTGGCGGCGGGTGGGGTATTGGCATGCTGCTGGGCATGGGGATTGCGGCCACTCAAAAGCATTTGTGCGTCAACCAGATGGAAAAGAATGGCTATCTGGTTGCAGCGCAGGCCGGCTGGACTGGCCTGCGCCTGAAGGATGTGGACGGAGCGATTAAAGTCTCGGCAGTAGATGCAAATTCGTCTGCTGCAGCACAGGGAATGATGGCCGCTGACAGAATCGTTTCCATCGACGGCAATCAGCCCGCAAATGCAAGTGACGCGCAAAAAATGTTGTTTGGCAAACCCGGAACCAGCGTTCGACTGACAATTGTCAGGCAGGATCAAGAGCTAAACATTGATCTTGCACGCGGGGCCTTCAATTTGCTGGCGAAGAAATAAGCTCTTTTGCCGCATAGGCTGCCAGCCCGGATGGCTGCATCCGGGGCTGCGCCCGCTGTTGCCGCCATGCTGGAAATGCCATACCGCCGCCAGTGGATACACCCGCCGGAAAATCACCCCACCATACACCGCCAGCTACCCGTTCCGCATCCCGATCAATGGATACCAGCTCTCCGGCCGATTCATGCCACCGGCCTGCAAGCCAATCTGGATGCGGCGTGCAGGCAAGGCTGCGGAGTAATGCCAGAGCGGCTTGCAGGGCAGGGGCCAAGTTCATGCTCCGATTCATTTTGCCTTTGCCCCGGCAAATGTTGGAGATGGAGGCGTGTTGCATGCGGCGCACTGCGCTGCGCTCCGAGTGCGCCCTACGGCCCTGCGAGGCAATACCAGAGCGGCTTGCAGAACAGGTAGGGCGTGATCGAAGCGT
>CALMFQ010000674.1 GCA_937863215.1 uncultured Pseudomonadota bacterium | reverse complement strand
TCTTCAATGACGGCACCGATATCTATTTTGCCCGGCAGCTGGTCAACGAGCGTATCCAGGAGGCGAAAAACAAACTGCCTGCAGGCGTTGAGCCAAGCCTGGGGCCAATTTCCACCGGTCTGGGGGAAATCTATATGTGGACGGTGGAGGCCCGGCCGGATGCGCGCAAGGCTGACGGCACCCCTTACAGCGCCACCGATCTGCGCGAAATCCAGGACTGGATCATCAAGCCGCAGTTGCGCACCGTGCCCGGCGTCACCGAAATCAACACCATCGGCGGCCACGCCAAGCAGTTCCAGATCGCCCCCGACCCGCAACGGTTAATGGCGCACGGGCTGGCGCTGCATGATCTGCTGCTGGCGCTGGAGCGCAACAATGCCAATGTCGGCGCCGGTTATATCGAAAAAAGCGGCGAACAATATCTGGTACGGGCACCGGGGCAAGTCACGTCGATCAGCGATATCGGCGGCATCCTGCTCAGCCACGCCGGCGGAGTGCCGATCCGCATCCGCGATGTGGCCGAGGTCAGCATCGGCAAGGAGCTACGTACCGGCGCGGCTACCGAAAATGGCCGTGAAGTGGTGTTGGGCACGGTATTCATGTTGATCGGCGAAAACAGCCGTACCGTATCACAAGCGGTAGATCAGCGGCTGCAAGCGGTCAATCGCACCTTGCCGGCCGGGGTCGAAGCGAAGACGGTTTATAACCGTACCATTCTGGTCGACAAGGCCATCGACACGGTCAAGCGCAACCTGCTGGAAGGCGCCTTGCTGGTGGTCACCATCCTGTTCCTGTTTCTTGGCAATATCCGTGCTGCGCTGATTACCGCCATGGTGATTCCGCTGGCGATGTTGTTCACCTTCAGCGGCATGGTCGGCAACAAGGTCAGCGCCAATCTGATGAGTCTGGGTGCATTGGATTTTGGCATCATCATCGACGGTGCGGTGGTGATTGTCGAAAACTGCCTGCGTCGGCTGGCGCACGCCCAGGCCAGTCTGGGCCGGCCGCTGACACGCAGCGAGCGCTTCCACGAAGTGTTCCATGGCTCGCAGGAGGCGCGTCGCGCCTTGCTGTTCGGCCAGTTGATCATCATTGTCGTGTATCTGCCGATCTTTGCCTTGACCGGGGTCGAGGGCAAGATGTTCCATCCGATGGCATTTACCGTGGTCGCGGCTTTGCTTGGCGCGATGATCCTGTCGATCAGCTTTATCCCGGCGGCGGTGGCGCTGTTTATCTCCGGGCGGGTGGATGAATCCGAAAACCGCT
>CALMFQ010000673.1 GCA_937863215.1 uncultured Pseudomonadota bacterium | reverse complement strand
CACGTACTCAAGCGCATGCTCTGGACTTTCAGCGTCTCGATCGGTTTCCTCTGGCTGCTGGCGCAGCTGATGCAACAGGACTGGTTCTTTGCCGGCCTCGGCGTCAGCAGTCACGGCACGGCGATGGCGCTGCTGCTGTTCATGTATGTCTTGCCGGTATTCCTGTTCCCGCTGACGCCGCTGACCAGCCTGTATTCACGCAAACACGAGTTCGAAGCGGACAGCTATGCCGCCAGCCAGAGCGATGCCGGCCAATTGATCTCGGCACTGGTCAAGCTGTACCGCGACAATGCCTCGACCCTGACCCCCGACCCGCTGCATTCGGCATTTTACGATTCACATCCGCCGGCGGCGATCCGCATCCAGCATCTGCAAGGAGCGAAACCATGAACCAAGTCTGCGATTTGCGTAACAGCAACTGCAAACCCTGCGAAGGTGGCGTGCCGCCGCTGACGGCCGAACAGGCAACGACGCTGTTGCAACAGCTCAACGGCTGGCAGCTGAACGGCCAGCAGCTGGAAAAACGCTATGAATTCAAGGACTATTACCAGACCATGGCCTTCGTCAACGCGCTGGCCTGGGTATCGCACCGGCAGGATCACCATCCCGATCTGCAGGTCTGCTGGGGCCATTGCGTGGTGCGCTACAGCACCCACGCAATCGGCGGGCTATCGGAAAACGACTTCATCTGTGCCGCCAAGGCCGATGCACTGTTTGCCATCTGATGAGTAAACAGCATCCGATCGAAACCGGCCTGATCATCGCCAGCCACGGCCGCTCGTTCCGCGTCGAGCTGACTGGCGGTGAAGTACTCGAAGCCAGCGCCCGCGGCAAACGCACCGATATCGCCTGTGGCGACCATGTCAGCGTCCGCCGCCTGAATGGCGAACAGGCGGTGATCGAGAAAATCGACCCACGCCACAGCCTGCTGTACCGCCAGGACGACTGGCGCACCAAGCTGGTAGCGGCCAATGTCACGCAGGTGGTGATCGTACTGGCGGCGTTTCCCAGCTTCAGTGAAGATTTTCTTGGCCGCTGCCTGCTGGCGTGCGAAGCCGGCAATATCACGCCACTGATCGTGCTCAACAAATCCGAGCTGCCGGAAGCCGACACTGCCCGCAAGACCTTGCAGCTCTACCGGCAACTCGGCTATCGCCAGATCGAACTCAGCGCGCTGCAAAGCGTCGAGCCGCTGCGCCCTTACCTGCACGGCCAGACCACGGTGCTGATCGGCCAGTCCGGCATGGGCAAATCGACCATCATCAACGCGCTGCTGCCCGATGCCAACGTGCGCACCGGCG
>CALMFQ010000672.1 GCA_937863215.1 uncultured Pseudomonadota bacterium | reverse complement strand
TATTACGGCGGCAACTCCGGTTTCGAGCGGGTGCTGGATATGGTGGAAGATGCCGGTGCCGGCCTGCTGGCTCACCTGCGCAGCCGGCTGGCGCAGCTGTGAATCCTGTGTCTGCGGCGCCTGGCTTACTTGGGCGCTGCCGCTGGCTGCGGTGCGGCGGTGAATGGCAGCTTGTCGCCGCTGGCCGCGGTGAATTTGCCTAGCGGCTCACCTTCACTGGCGGCTTTTTCCGGTAGCGCGGTCAGCGTGCATTGTTCCAGATTGGCCAGGTACAGGCTGCCATCGTCGTCGATCTGGTAGTTCAGCTCGTCGATGCGCCGCACTTCCACCGCCGAGAAACGTTTGCCGCTGTCGTCGTCCAGCCGGTGCTTGCGCTGGCAATCGGGCATGCGGCTGACGGTGAGCCAGCGTTCGACCTTGCTGCTCCAGAAGAATTGCGTGGTGCGCTGCAGTGTCAGCGATTTGCCGGCGTCGATCTGATACGAGCCGGTTTGCATCTTGCAGCCCGCCAGCAGCAATAAGCTCAGGGCGGGCAGCAGGCGAAGCGGGGATAAGTGGAACATGCCGGTCGGGTTGGGTAACGGTGCTGCTGCAGTATAGGCCGCGGCGGCTAATCCTGCGCGGCTTTGCGCCGCAGCTGCCGTTTGTGCCAGTGGTGTCGTACATGCCAGCGCCAGCCGATTTCGACCAGCAGATAGCCGGCCGGCGCCAGGAGCAGCGCCAGGGCCGGCAGTCCGATGAACAGCGGTGTCCCCATTGCCAGCAGCCACTGCAGCCCGGCGGCGGGCCAGTCCGCCCAGGGCAGGCTGCTCCACGCCGGCTCGGACGGAATGCGCAATGCGCCGTGCTGCCCCAGCAGCAGGCTGCCCAGTTCGAATGCCAGCAGGTACAGCGGGACGATGGTCAGTGGATTGGTATAGAGCGTGGTAAACAGCGCCACCGGCAGGTTGCGTTTGCCGACGATTGCCATGATTGCCGCGCACAGCATCTGCAAAGGGCCGGGCACCAGCCCGGCAAACAGGCCGATTGCCACCCCGCCGGCAACCGAGCGACGGTTCAGGTGCCACAGGTTATGGTGCTGCAGCAAGGGCGCCAGCCAGCGCAGTGCCCGGTGCCGCACTACCCATTCGCGCGCCGGTACATATTTGCGCAACAGTTTGCGCGCCATGGCGCTGCGTCAGTGCACCGCCGCCATCTGCAGGAAACGCACCACGCCACGGTTTTTCACCAGATAGGCGCCTTCGCCCAGATATTGGGCGCAAGTCAGTTCGTCCAGCGTCAAGTCCAGTTCTTCACCGCTTTTGGTCGTGCATTCGACCAGCACATCGTCCTTGCTGGCGGTTTCGTCCGGCACATGCAGATAGTCCGGCTGCAGCACTTCGTCGTTGAATTGCACCAGATCGGCCCGGCACAGGTTGACGACGATATCCGAGCGGAGTTCGAGCTTGCGTTTCATGATGACTCCCTGATTGTGCTTGTGTTTGTATGGATGTCAGGGCAGGAAAGGCGATTTTCAAGCGGGCAGGGCAGAAAAATGGGCGGCCCGCAGGCCGCCCGAAAAATCGGTGGAAATTGTCCGTTGCCTGCCGGATGCAGACGGAAAAATCCTTGGGGGATGAATTGCTGCGCCCCGGTGCTTGGAACAATTGCCACCTACCGCGAATGGCGATTCGCGCTGCCTCTGATTGTGGTTTGGCGCGAATCGAAAAATAAGGTCGCCATTCTCGTCCCTAATATGACAAAGTTGAATACGTATAAATACTTATCGTTGCGAAAAGCATAACTTTGGGTTTGCCTGATGCCATGCGGCTGGAATACAATCCACTAATATAACAATGTCATGTGCGTCGGCTGCGTGCGTGAACTACCGCGGATACAAAAACAGTCGAAGAGTGGCAGTTGCTTTGCAGCGGCCCCGAGGGGACAGCAATACGAGGTGGAACGAATGGCGCCAGATGAGGTTTTGCTGGATTGCGCCAGAAACACGCATGCGCGTGTGGTGGAAGCAATTTGCCTGAGCGATGCAGGCGATTATTGTGCTGCGCTGGCGAGCCTGCGGCAACTGGAGCTGCAGCGCGGCGAGCGGCTCGATCTGATGGCGCAAATGCTGATTGCCCGGTTGCGTTCGCGCTGGGCTGCGGCGCTGGGCGATTATCAGCAGGCTTACCAGCACTGCTGCCGGCATCAGGAGTTGTTCGAGCTGTGTGCCAACAGCGAATTGCCGCCGGTGGTCGTGACCGGCGGTGAGGATATGGCCGATGCGGCGGTCGGTGTGGTCGGGTTTCTTACCGCGCGCGAGCAGCAGGTGTTTTCGCTGGTGGCGCAGGGGCTGTCGACCAAGGAAATCGCGCGGCGCTTCGGTATCAGCCCGCGCACGGTGGAAATTCACCGCGCGCGCGTGCAGCGCAAGCTGGGGGTCAACTCGCTGGCCGAGCTGGCGCGGTTGTACGATCAGTTGGCCGGCAGCGCGGCGGTGCGTCCGGCTTGATGTGCAGAAAAGCCAACGGCCCGGAGTCGATTCCGGGCCGTTGGCTTTTTCCGTCTGGATGTATCAGACGCGGCGGGGATCAGTCCGGCTGATAGACATACGATTTCTGCTTGATCTTCGCCTTGTCGAAACCGTCGTAGATTTCGCGGTCGAGTTCACGATCCCACCAGGTAGAGCGGTTCTTTACCTGTTGCGTTTTCTGTTCCGGGTTCCTGTCGAGAAACTCGGTCATGAATTTGGTGAATTCCGAAACGTATTCAATATCCTGAGCCATTTGCCGCATCCTTGGCGAATCGTTAACCGGGCGATTATATCAACTTTGTTGCTCGTCCCGCACGCCCAGCAGCAACAGCTTGTCCAGTAGCCGGGTCGGCAGCAGGCGCTTGGCGATGGCGAACAGCCGGGTTGGCGTGGTGACCCGGTAGCGCGCCCGCGGCCGGCGCGCTTCCAGCGCGTCGATCACCGCCGCCAGTACCGCTTGCGGTGGCAGTGTGAACTTGGCTGCCGGGCCGGGCTTGTCCAGCCGCGCCTGCATGGCCGCATAAGCCTTGCGGTGATGGCTGGTGTGCGGGTCGATGAAACGGCGGAACTGCACTGCCGCGTTGGCGCGAAAACGGCTGATAATCGGCCCCGGCTCGATCAGTACTACCTCGATGCCGCTGCCGAGCATTTCCAGTCGCAGGGTGTCGGCCATGCCCTCCATGGCGAATTTGCTGGCGTTGTAGGCGCCGCGATACGGCATCGCTGCGAACCCCAGCACCGAACTGTCGAACAGGATGCGGCCAGCACCTTGCCTGCGCATGATCGGGATCACGCAATTGGTCAGTTCCCAGGTGCCGAACAGATTGGTTTCGAACTGCGCACGCAACGCTGCGCGCGGAATATCCTCGACTGCGCCCGGCTGGCCGTAGCCGGCATTGTTGAACAGTGCATCGAGCCTGCCGCCGCTGGCTTGCAGTACGGCGGCCACCGCGGCGCGGATCGAATCGCTGTCGTCCACGTCCAGTTGCAGCGCTTCCAGTCCGGCCTGCTGCAGCATGACCACGTCGGCGGCTTTGCGGGCGCTGGCAAACACGCGCCAGCCGCGTTGTTGCAGCCCTTTGGCGACGCACAGGCCAATGCCGCTGGAGCAGCCGGTAATCAGGATGGAACGTTGTGCGGGCATGATGCTTGTTTGTGCTGTGGGCGAAGCGGCTAGAATAACAGACGATCGCCCGATTCCCCGGCGCACCCTATCCCGATTCTGGAACGTCTGAAAGCTCATGCCCGCCACTTCCGGTCCCGCTGTCGATCGCGCAGATACCGCCGCCCCGATCTGGGCGCAAGCACCTGGCGCTGCGCTTACCGGTCTCACCGCCCGGATGGAAGGCCTGGCGGATAGCGAAGCGCAGTGCCGGCTGACGCACTACGGCCCGAACCAGCTTGGCGAGCAGCCGCCACGAGCGCCGTGGCGGCTGTTCGCCGAGCAGTTTCGCAGCCTGCTGGTGCTGGTGTTGCTGGCCGCCGCACTGCTGGCCGGTGCAATTGGCGATCTGCGCGATACGCTGGTGATTCTGGCGGTGACGGTATGTAACGCGACACTCGGCTTTTATCAGGAGTTTCGCGCCGAACGCAGCCTGGCGGCGCTGCGGCAAATGCTGGCGAGTCGTGCACGGGTGCGGCGCGACGGGCAACAGCGCGAAATCGCCGCAGCGCAGCTGGTGCCGGGCGACATCGTACTGCTGGAAGCGGGCGACAAGGTGCCGGCGGACGGGCGGCTGCTGGTGGCGCACAATCTGGAGGCCGTCGAAGCGGCGCTTACCGGCGAATCGCAGCCGCTGGCGAAATCCACCGCTGCGGTGGCAGCCGACACGCCGCTGGCGGAGCGGTCCGCAATGCTGTTCATGAATACCGTGGTCACCCGTGGCCGCGCCGAGCTGCTGGTGAGCGCCACCGGCATGGCGACCGAAATGGGGCGCATCACCGGCTTGCTGGAACAGGCGCAGGAGGCGCCAACGCCGCTGCAGCATGAGCTGGATCGGCTCGGGCGGCGACTGGCGCTGATCGCCGCCGTAGTGGCGGTGCTGATTATGGCGCTGGGCCTGCTGCGCGGCGAAGCGCTGAACGAGTTGCTGCTGACTTCGCTGGCGCTGGCGGTGGCGGCGATCCCCGAAGGGCTGCCGGCAGTGGTGACGGTGACGCTGGCGCTGGGAATGCGGCGCATGGCGCGCCAGCGTGCCATCCTGAAAAAACTGGCGGCGGTGGAAACACTTGGCTGCACCACCGTGATCTGCTCCGATAAAACCGGGACGCTGACCATGAACCAGATGACGGCGCGCGCGCTATGGTTCCGTGGCCGCGAATATCAAGTCAGTGGCGAGGGCTACCAGTCGCAGGGCAGTATCAACCGTGCCGGCCAGCCGCTCGGCGCAGGTGAACTGGACGAACTGTTGCTACCGCTGCTGCTGTGTAACGATGCACGGGTTGCGGCTGGCGAACTGATTGGCGATCCGACCGAGGGGGCGCTGCTGGTGCTGGCCGCCAAGGCCGGGCTGGATGGCGCGCAGTGGCAGACGCGTCTGCCGCGCTTGGCAGAGATTCCGTTCGATTCGGCGCACAAGTTCATGGCCACGCTGCATCGCGCCGACGACGGGGCGCTGTTATACCTCAAGGGCGCTCCCGACGTGTTGTTACCGCGTTGCTCGCAGATCGTCACCGACACCGGGGTGCTGCCGCTGGATCGGGCGTGGCGCGAGCGGGTGCTGCAGCAGAACGACCGGCTCGCGGCACAGGCACTGCGGGTGCTGGCAGTGGCGCGGCGGCGCCTGCCACTGCCGGGTGATTCCGCCGGGCTGGCGCAAGAGGCGCAGCAACTGGAGCTGCTGGGGTTGATCGGCTTGATCGACCCGCCGCGCCCAGAAGCGCGCACCGCAATCGCCGAATGCCACAGCGCCGGTATTTGCGTGAAAATGATCACCGGCGATCATCCGGCAACCGCGCTGGCGATTGCGCAGGAACTGGGGCTGGCGGGTACGGTACTGAGTGGCAGTGATATCGATGCACTGCCCGATGCCGAACTGCGCCGCCTGGCTGAGCAGGTGGCGGTGTTCGCGCGTGTTACGCCGGAGCACAAAGTGCGGCTGGTGCAGGCATTGCGCGCCAACGGCCATGTCGTGGCAATGACCGGTGACGGCGTCAACGACGCGCCGGCACTGAAGCATGCCGATATCGGCGTGGCGATGGGTATCAGCGGCACTGCGGTCACGCGTGAGGCGGCGAGCATGGTGCTGACCGACGATAATTTCGCCAGCATCGTCAACGCGGTGCGCGAAGGACGGACAATTTACGACAATATCGTCAAGTTCGTGCGCTTCCAGCTATCCACCAATATCGGCGCCATTCTCAGCGTGCTCGGCGCGTCGCTGCTAGGGCTGCCGGCGCCGTTCAGCGCGATCCAGCTGCTGTGGATCAACATCATCATGGATGGCCCGCCGGCAATGACGCTTGGCCTCGATCCGGCACGTAGCGGCATCATGCACGAGCCGCCGCGCAAGCGCGATTCCGGCATCCTGTCGTGGCGCCGTTTCGGTCGGCTGTTGCTGTACGGCATCACCATGGCAGCCGGCACGCTGGGCCTGTTCGCCCATGCACAGTACAGCGGCCTTGGCCACGCCTACGCGCACACGCTGGCATTCACTGGCTTCGTGCTGTTCCAGTTCTTCAATATCTTCAATGCGCGTGTCGAGCATGGCAGTGCACTGGGGCGTCACTGTTGGCGCAACGGCAAGCTCTGGGGGGCCTTGCTGGCGGTGCTGCTGCTGCAACTGCTGGTGGTGCAATGGACGCCGGCACAGAAGTTGTTCGGCACCACAGGCCTGCGTGCCGCGGATTGGGCATTGGCGGTGGCGGTGGCATCCAGCGTGTTGCTGCTGGATGAGGCACGCAAGCTGCTGCGCCGTCTATAGTTCAGACGATGCCGGTCGCATAATGAATTCGTCGGCAGCAGAATCATGGGCAAGGCACTGATTTCGCTATGCTTGCCGGCCGCGGCCGGCAATCCGGCTTTACAGACCGGCGCGGCTCATGGTATCGATGCTGGATTAATTGCTCTAGATTTGTCGATGCCGCATGTTTAACCCTCTGCGTTGTCTTGTTCTCGCCGCCTTGCTCGCCAGCGGTGCCGCTGCCGCAGCCGATCCGGCCAAGGTATTGCATGCCTATTTCGAGGCGCCGGAAACCGGTTTCGACCCCGCTGCCTATTCCGACCGTTATTCGCTCGACGTTACCAGCAATATCTACGAAACGCTGCTCGGCTACGACTACCTGGCGCGGCCGCAGAAGCTGGTGCCGCTGGCTGCGGAGGCTTTGCCGCAGATCGACGAAAACGGCAAACGCTTTACCTTCCGCATCCGCCAGGGCATCTATTTCACTCCCGATGCGGCGTTCGGCGGCAAGCCGCGCGAGCTGACCGCGCAGGATTTCGTCTACAGCCTGCAACGGCTGGTCGATCCGACCGGCAAGGCGCCGTGGGATTTCATGCTCAAGGGCAAGGTGATCGGGCTGGACGAGAAAATCGACGCGGCGAAGAAAAGTGGCAAATTCAATTACGACCAGCCCATCGACGGCCTGCGCGCCATCGATCGCTACACGCTGCAAATCCGGCTGAAGAAAACCGATTACAACCTGCCGAACATCCTCGCCGCGCCGGCCACTGCCGCGGTAGCGCGCGAGGTGGTGCAGCAATACGGCGCCGATTTCGACGCGCATCCGGTCGGCACCGGGCCGTATGTGCTCAAAGAATGGAAGCGTGCCACCCGCATCGTGCTGCAGGCCAATCCGCAGTTTCGCGGCGCCAGTTATTCGCCGGCGCCGGGTGCGCAGGGAGTCGATGCCGAGGTGGCACGCCAGCTGGCGGGCAAGAGCCTGCCGCGCATTGGCACCATCGATATCCGCATCATCGAAAGCGCGCAAGGCTCGTTCCTGGCGTTCGAGAGCGGCGAGCTGGATGTGCTGCAGGGGCTGGGCGCGGAATTCACCCGCATCGTCGCGCCCGGCGGCAAGCTCGGCGCGGCCTACGTGAAGCGCGGCGTGCGCTATTTCCGCGAGCCGGAGGCCGATCTGACCTATCTGCAGTTCAATATGGACAACCCGGTGCTGGGCGGCTACGCGCCGGAGAAGATTGCCTTGCGCCGCGCGATAGCGATGTCGCTGAACCAGGCCAAGGCAATTGCGGTGATCGGCAACAACCAGGCGCTGGCGGCACAGTCGCCGATTGCGCCCGGCATCACCGGCTACGACTCCGGGTTCAAGAACGTGCTTGGCAGCTACAGCCCGGCGCGTGCCAATGCGCTGCTCGACCGCTTCGGCTACAGGGATCGCGACGGCGACGGCTGGCGCCAGTTGCCGGACGGCAAGCCGCTGGCGATCACTTATACCACCCAGACTGGCGGCGACCGGCGCGATTACGAGGAATTCCTGGTCAAGAGCCTGAAAGCCATCGGTATCAAGCTGGATATCCGCAAAATGCCGTTCTCCGAACTGGTGAAAACCCGCCAGTCGGGCCAGTACCAGTTCGCCGGCGCTGCCTGGGGCGCGGATTATCCGGACGCCGAGAATTTCATGCAGCTGCTGTACGGCCCGAACGCCGGCCCCGGCAATGAGTCGCGCTTCCGCAGCAAGGAATTCGACCGGCTGTACGAAGACATTGCCACCTCGCCGGATTCGCCGGCGCGCAACGCCAAGCTGCGGCAGATGAGCCGCATCGTCGCCGCCTATGCGCCATGGATCGTCAACAGCCATCGCATCCGCACCTCGCTGGCGCAGCCGTGGATCAGCGGCTACAAACCGCATCCGGACAATATGCCGCACTACCTGTATCTCGATATCGATCCGGCCATCAAGGCCGCTGCTGCGAGGCATTGAGCATGAAAATCAAAGCGCTGACCTTGAGCCTGGCCCTGTCGTGCATGTCGCTGCAATTGCAGGCGGCAATGTCTGGGGCGTTTCCGCAGCCCGGCCCGGCCGAGCTGAGCACGCAATGCGAGCAGATGTTGGGTGAGGCCAAGAGTCGCATCGCCACGCTGGAAAAGCTGCCGTTGCCGCAGGTAACGCTGCAGAACACGCTGCAGGCGTGGAACCGGCTGGATAGCCTGGTGCAGGATGTCTCCGGCCCGGCCAACCTGCTGGCCGAGGTCAGCCCCGATGCCGCGGTGCGCAAGGCGGCCGAGGAATGCGAGCTGAAGCTGGCGTCGCTGTTCACCAAGGCAATGCAGAGCCCGGAGCTGTACCAGCGTTTCAAGGCACTGCAGGTGAGCGATCCGATCGACGTGCTGGCGCGTCAGCAGGCGCTGGACGAATTCGAGCAAAGCGGCGTCAATCTGCCGCCGGAACCGCGCGAGCAGGTGCGGCAGATCATGGATCGGCTGACCAAGCTGTCGCAGGATTTCTCGCGCAA
>CALMFQ010000671.1 GCA_937863215.1 uncultured Pseudomonadota bacterium | reverse complement strand
GCCATACACCCGGCGCGATCACCCGCTAGTCGCAATGGTGCAGCAGGCATTCGGATGGTCGGATGCCGAAGTGGATGCGCTGTTCGCTGAGGCGGACGCGGTTTAGTAAATGCACGCAGGAGATACACATGACGTTTGAAACAGGTCAAGTACCAATGGGCGGCGCGGCGTTGAGCCCCGCTGAGTCCAATGTAATTCCGGCGTCAAGTACGACGGGGGTATCGCCGATTCTCGGGGGCAGCCGGCCGATGCTGGTCCAGGCGTTCAATATGCCACCGACCAGTGTGGCCGGCATCTACATGGTCGCACAGTACCTGCTCGGCGAAGAGAGCGATGGCGGGCAGTCAGGGTGTTACATCAGCCCCAAGGCGATCAACGCAGAGCAGCTTGAGTCTGAATTTTCTCCGTGCGGCACACCGGTTGTGCTGGATGCCGAAAACAACGTCACGATCATGCCGGCGGGCATTCGCTTCCGCATTCGTCTCAGTGAAGACGCAATCGGAGAAGCAACGGTGATTGCCGTGCCATACTCGGGTATCGTCATCCCCGATGGCTATCTGGCCGGGCGTTGTGGTGGAGCAGGCGGCACAAGCGGTATCGGGGCTACTGGGCCTGCGGGTCCGACTGGGGCTACGGGACCAGCGGGCGCGACTGGGGCTACGGGTGCTGCTTCTACGGTAGCTGGGCCGACAGGTGCGACGGGCGCGACAGGCGCGACTGGTGCTACCGGCGCTACTGGCGCAACGGGCGCGACAGGCCCCACTGGTGCAACGGGCGCGACGGGCGCGACAGGGGCTCCGGGTGTTTTGCCCGGAGAGGTCGAGGTGTCCATGAGCGGTTTGTTGATCTCAAACGGCGCAGGCGGTGAAAACCCCGCAGCTCAAGTTCCATTCCAGGACGACCTGTCGTGCCCGCATGACTTACCATATGTCAAGATCACAGTACGAAATACCGGCGCTACGGACGCATCAGGGACAACACTACAGGCATTCTGTGGGCCTGATGCAGTTCCCCCAGCATCAGGTACGTTTGGTGTTGCGTACAGCGGAGGGGCTGCTGGGCCGATAAGCGTTACTGCAAGCAGCACAGCCGCGGCTCCTGGGTTTACGATCACGACGCTACCGCCTGGAGGCACTGCTGTTCTGTATTTCAGGATGCGGGCTGCATTGCCAGGCACGTTCAATACAGCGGTATTCGTGCAAGCGCAGATTACACCCGGCCCGACGACGAATGACACGCTGTCGTACAACAACACAGCAGGTACTCTTGTTACCGCTGATGGCAGTGTCGGTTGCAGTTCGATGTGATTGATGGTAATGTCCGCTCATTGTGAGCGCTAACTCACTGGAGATTCGTATGTCGATGACCAAGCAGATTCCGACTCCGACGTTGATGGGCGGCACGATCAGTGCCGGGCCAAAGATGCCGGGCATGGGTGCCAAGGGGAAGAGCCCGCCGACGACAACTTGCACGTCGTGCGGTAAAGCCACCAAGGCGATCCCAACGCCGAAGTCCATGTAATGGATGCTGCGCTGGCAACCAAGGCTTGGGCCGATCTGCTCGCAAGCGGAAGTGCCGGACCTGTGATCAGAGGCTATGCGCAGCACCGCATTGACGAGCTGAACCGCAAAATGAGTGCGGTGGATTTGACTGATAACGAGCTTCGTTCAATTGCCGCGCACATCGCGGTGTGGATGGAGATCAAACAACACACAGAGGCACAGTAATGGCAACAGGCGAAGGTGTAACCCGAATCCCCAAAGGAGCGCGGCGTGCCCAAGAAGCAGCTGGAATTGACCCTTCGACCGGCGATTTCGTCGATGGCGCCCAGGACATGGGTGATCCGCCCGCTGTTGACCCCGTGCCTGTTGTCCAGCAACAGTCGCTCCCCGACGCTGCTGTACCCGCTGCAGCCCCGCCGCCAGCGCCTGTTTCGGCACCTGCTGTACCCGATCCGATCGCAGATCTTGGGCTGACGTTTGATGACGAGCCAGCGCCGGCCGCGGTAAATAACGACGCTGCGCTTGAGTTGTCAAAGGCAGCACTGGACGCAGAGCAGCACTCCCGCAAGCAAGCGGAAGAGGAGATCGCTCGTCTTCGTGCGGAGCTGGAAAAACGTCAAGCCCCGGCAGAGGTCAAGCTGCAAGGCACTGATGCTGTCGGCGATGACGCAATGACGGACATTTACGAGCTGCTGATCAAGCCGGCAACCGAGCAGATCATGCAGCGTGTTGAAGCACTGATCGATGCGCGATTGGGGGCTGTCTCCCAGCGGCAAGCGGTGGAGTCGCGGAAGACTACGCGCCAACGCACGCTCGACGAGGTGTATCGCCTTGGTAAGAGCAAGCTCGGCATGGATGTCGAGCCGATCATGGCGTCAAATCAATTCCGGGTATTCCTTGACACCCGCGCACCGGGTACACGTGACAGTGTGGGTGCAATCATTACTGCCGCTATCGATGCGGGGGACGCGGAAACCGCGTTGTACCACCTCGAACGGTTTGTGGCCAGCCGAGTAAAACCGCTGGCGGATCGAACAATTGAGACTGGAGCCCCTGCGGCAACCAGTCCGTCCGTCGTGCGCGGGGGTGCGTCAGCCCCTGTGCGTAAGAGTCGCGCTGCTTTGCAGGCCATGTTCAATGAGGCCCGCCGAGCACGTGACACTGAGACGATGAATCGCCTGACGATCGAGATCGACGCGCATGAATTGGCAGGGCTGTTGGACGCTTAACCATCAATGGAGGCCATATGGCATTCGTGAACAGTAGCGGTTACGCCGGACTGACTGATACCCCGCTCGCACGCGTCGGGTATGCCAAGAAGTTCGTCCGCCGTTTCTTCTGTAACGGGATGATTCCCGACATCACCTACTCGGACTATGATACCGAGTTGGTCCAGTGCAACCAGATCGTGCAGTTCACCAAACAGCCGATCGTTCGCTGGAAGCCGTACCAGAAAAACCAGGATTTGATTCCGCAGGAAGTCGATCTGGACAACTTCTGCTTCGAGCTGTGTGAGGCCGACTACGTATCGATCAAGATCGATACGATGGACGAGAAATACCTCTGCGAGCGGTTTAAGGAGTGGGAGGCTTCGGTCATGCTGTCGGTGCAGCAGGACAAAGAGCAGCGACTGAATCGGTACGTGCTGGGCCGTCTGCCGCTTGAGGTTGCCCCGCAAAATACCGGTCTCACCGCTGGCTACGACACGCAGATGTCGCTCGGCAGCTCGGGTTCGCCGGTGACGCTTACGCCGAACACGTTCGTGCAGCAGATCAGCTACCATCAACTGGTGCTGACTGAAGCATGCGCATGGGAGGATGGCAAGATGGCACTGGTCGTGCCGCCTGCGTTCTACAACCTGCTGCTCAATGGCCCGCTGTCCAACGCGCTGACGATGGGTAACTGTGTGAACTGTTCGTCGCAGATCACCGGTAAGGCTCCGGGCCAGGTCATGGGCTTTGACGTGTACAAATCGACGTACGCGCCGAAGATTGTCGGCGGTTCGGCATCATGGATCCTGGCTGGCCGAAAAGACGCGACGATGTTTGCTGAAGACATCATCACGTCTCGTATCATCCAGTCCACCAAGGGCTTCTGGAAGGAATACCAGATGCTGATGGTGTACGGCGAGAAGACGATCCAGCCGCAAGCCTGGACTGCTGG
>CALMFQ010000670.1 GCA_937863215.1 uncultured Pseudomonadota bacterium | reverse complement strand
CGGAATGAGCCTCGCTACGCACCGCGCCTATATCGGCCTCGGCAGTAATCTGGAGCAGCCGCAACAGCAGGTGAGTGCGGCCATGCTGGCACTGGGCGAAATGCCGCAAACCCGCCTGCTGGCGCGTTCGTCGCTGTACCGCAGTGCGCCGGTCGGTTATGCCGACCAGCCCGATTTCGTCAATGCCGCGGCATTGATCGAAACCGCGCTGGCGCCACAGGCGTTGCTGCAGGCCTTGCTGGCGCTGGAACAGCAGTTCGGCCGGGTGCGCACCTTTCTCAATGCGCCGCGTACGCTGGATCTGGATATTTTGCTGTACGATGATCTGCTGATCGCCGACACTAACCTCGTTGTGCCGCACCCACGCATGCATGAACGGGCGTTCGTGCTGCTGCCGCTGGCAGAGCTGGCTGCGGATCTGCAGATTCCCGGCAAGGGGCCGATCAGCGAGTGGCTGCACCGCTGCGGCGACCAATCCGTGCAACGCTTGAACTGAACCCCGATGCAACTGGAAAACTGTCGTTATATCGTTGTCGAAGGCCCGGCCGGCGCCGGCAAGACCGAGCTGGCGCGCAAGCTGGCCGAGCATCTGCACGCAACGCCGCTGCTGGAAAAGCCGGAAACCAATCCGTTTCTGGCCAAGTTCTACCGCGATCCGCCGCGTTACGCCCTGCCGACGCAGCTAACCTTCCTGCTGCAGCGCGCCGAGCAGATCGCGCAGCTGGTGCAGGGCGATCTGTTCGGCAGTCCGACCGTCGCCGATTACATGCTCGACAAGGAGTTGCTGTTCGCCGAGCTGACGCTGTCGGACGAAGAGTTGCGCTTGTACAAATCGCTGTATTCGCTATACAGCCCGAAAGTGCCGCGCCCGGACCTGGTGATCTACCTGCAGGCGCCGGTGCAGCACCTGCAGCAGAAGCTGCAGACGCGCGCCAATCCGTACGGGCAGGATATCGGCGAAGGCTATCTGAAGCAGCTGAGCGAGAGCTACAGCCGTTTTTTCTACGCCTACGAGCAATCGCCGCTGCTGATCGTCAACAGCGCCAAGCTCGATTTTGTTGATAGCGCCGAGGACTTTGAGGTACTTTTACACTGCCTGCGGCAGATGCGCGGCGGGCGTGAATTCCTCAACCGTGGCTGATTTGCCGGTTTTTCCAATTCTCTGAAACGACACCATGCGCACAACTGTTACCAGCCTGCAGAAAATGGCCGCCGAAGGCCAGAAGATTGCCATGCTCACCTGTTACGATGCCAGTTTCGCCACACTGATGGATGAAGCCGGCGTTGATGTGCTGCTGGTCGGCGATTCGCTCGGCATGGTGATCCAGGGTGAAGATTCGACGCTGCCGGTAACCATGGAACAGATGGAATACCACTCCCGCATCGTTGCCCGTGGCGCGAAAAAGGCGCTGGTGCTGGCCGATATGCCGTTCGGCAGCTATCAGGAAGGGCCGCAGCAGGCGTTCCGCAACGCTGCACGGCTGATGGCTGCCGGCG
>CALMFQ010000669.1 GCA_937863215.1 uncultured Pseudomonadota bacterium | reverse complement strand
GTCCAGGCGGCCAAATCACGGTCAGAAAGAGTTGCTTTGCGTGATAGCTCCCAGCCGGGAACACCGTGCAGCCGCTGTCCGTCGCCATCGGCAATCGGCTGCCCAGACTGTTCGAACAGGTCGATCAGATCAAGCAGCGACTGCGTCTGCAGGGGCTTCGACGACATCGCCGATCTCCTTCACCAGATGCCATTTGGCCAGCAGTCGGTCGCACAGCGCCCGGTCCTTTTCCCGCTTGGTCTTGATGTTGCACTTGTTGTCGTCGCGCAGGATCACGGTAATCGTCCGTGCGCGGTCCTTGCCGACCTTTTTCAGCTTGATGGACAGCTTGGCGTAGTTGAGGTGGTGATCGCGGAAGTCGAAGGCGGGACCGATCAACGACCGGGCGGCCGCGTAGATGTCATCGACGTCCTTGGTCCAGATCTTCACCAGGAGCGACCGTCCATTGCCGGCGGCGTAACCGAGCTCGACGACCTTGACGAACCCGACCGGCTCGCCGGTCAAATCAAAATTTCGCAGCGCCGCCAGGCTTTGGTAGTCATATTGCTTGAGCGGGATCTTCTCGCCGGTGATGGGCGATTGCAGCAGGGTGTCCGCCACAATGCGCGCCAACGCTTCGCGTCCCGCCGTGTCCTTCGACAGCACCTCCAGGTGCCCATTGGCCGGCTCGTAAGTGATGTGCGAAGACACCGCCCGGATCACCTCCTGGGGTACCAATTCGCTCGCCTGCACGCAGTCGATGATTTCCGGTGGGCGGTTGTGATGGATGCTGATCTGGTACAGATCCACGTCCTCGCCGGTCTGCGTGTCGGGCCGCAGACGCTTGAAGATCTGGATCGCGACCGCGTCATCGGAGCACCCGAGTTGCTGGGCGACGGTTTGGTGGAACGCCGCCTTGGGCGCTGCGTCGTCGAGTACCGCCAGGTTGGCAGGTGCCATGAATCCGGAGTAGCAGGAGGCGCTTTGCCGGAATACGTCGGCCTGTCGGGCGTTGAGGGCTTCCTCGAAGATCACGGGTTCATGGATGTGCAGCCACAGCGCCCGCTCGTACTGGTTCGGAATCGCGGCGAAGGCTTCCCGAGCGGCGTCATCGAAGATGTCGTCCTTAAAGCCGTCGATGACGTCCTGGCCGGCGCCATCTGACAGCAGCACGATCCGTTCGGCCACTTCCTCGACCCGCTGCCGCTCGCCCACACCAAGGGCGGACAGCACGGCCTCCATCTGTTCGCGCTGTTCTTTCTTGGGCGTCTTGGCGTCCACATCCGGCATGGCCAGGCCGAATTCATCCACCATGAATTCACGGAACACCGCCGGCGGCAGGTGGCCCAGGAGCTTGCTCAGGTTTTCTGCATCGTTCATCTACATACCCCTCAAAGGTTTGGATCGGCTTGGTATCAGCCTCGACGGCCCCTTCTTCTTGTTGGGGTGTGCAGACCGATGACGTTCGGTGTACCGAACGATTCAGATTGTCGCGGAGCGGTTATGGGTTTGTCAAGCAGGTACGAAATCGTTCGGCACAGTGGTATTATTTTCGGATTGAAGCCAACAAATGAGGAAATACCAGTGCCATCGCCCCTGGGGGACAAGATCCGCGCATTGCGGAAGCAAAAGAAGCTCAGCCTGGAACAGTTGGCCGAACTGACCGACTCCAGCAAGAGCTACATCTGGGAACTGGAAAACAAAGACGATCCGAAACCATCGGCCGAGAAGATCGGCAAGATTGCCGCCGTCCTCGAGGTCACCACGGAGT
>CALMFQ010000668.1 GCA_937863215.1 uncultured Pseudomonadota bacterium | reverse complement strand
AGCCCGGATGGCCAGGTGACCACGGTGGTGAGCGCCAGCCAGCTGCAGGCTGCCGAGTCGGTGCCGTATAGCTGGCTGAAGAGCATGACTATCGACGCCAGCGGCAATGTGTATGTGGTCAGCAATTCCGGCATCAGCAAATTTCCGTTTGCGGGCGGCGCGCCAACGCTGATGGCGCGCTTTGGCGAGCGGAGGCCAGTCGATGGTGATGCCGCCACTGCCCGTCTCTTCTTGTTAAACAATGGCATCGCCAGCGATGTGGCCGGCAATTTGTATGTGTCTGATTCCTGTTCCATCCGTGTCATCGCTTCGACTGGCAAGATCACTACGCTGGCCGGTGTGGTGGGTGAATGTAGTATGCGCGATGGCGCGGGCGGTGCGGCACGGCTTGGCGGCGCAGACATCCAGGCAATCGATAGCGTTGGCGCCGTGTATGTCATCGACCACGAATTTCCTGCTAGCGTGTTGCTTCGCAAGATCGACGCCGACGGTAATGTCAGCACGCTGAACCAGCAGATGCAGCAGGTTAGCGCGGTGCTCGGCATGCCGCAGGCAGAGTGGGAACCGCGCGGGCTGGCACTGGACAAGGCGGGTAATCTGCATCTGCTGGCCCATGTGAAACAGATCGGCTCGCTGGTGATCCTGAAAATATCACCTTCCGGCGCCGTGGAAAAACTGGCCGGCGGTGGGCAATACGGCGACACCAGCTTCATCGTCGAAGGTTATGGGTTTGATGGCGATGGGCGGATTTCGGTCGACCCCAGCGGCAGTACCTACGTTGCGCTCGATGATATTGGCACCGGTAACCACTCGCCTTACAGTAACCACAGTATTTACCGGGTGGCCGCCAATGGCCGGCTGGCGCCATTTGCCGGCGGCAGTGCCGATTACAGCAGCGCCCGCGATGGCAGCGGCCGCGATGCGCGGTTTTTTGTGCCGCAAGCCATCGCCAGCGATAGCCGCGGCAACAGTTATATCGCCGACGACAACCACACCATCCGCAGGATCGATGTCAACGGCAACACCAGCACCCTGGCCGGCAAGGCTTATGAAGCGGGGTTTGCCGACGGCACCGGCAGCGAAGCGCGCTTCAGCCGTCCGCGCGGGTTGGCGCTCGATGCCGCGGGTAATCTCTACGTCGCCGACAGCGGCAATCAGCTGATTCGCAAGATTTCCCCCAACGGCGTGGTCAGCACCCTGGCGGGCAAAGCCGGTGAAAGTGGCGGTAGCGACGGCGCCGCTGCTGCCGCACGCTTCAGCCAGCCGGAAGGGCTGGCCATCGATGCAAGCGGCAATCTGTATGTGGCGGAAGTCACCGCCTGGGACGTTCACCGGATTCGCATCATCACCCCGGCCGGGCAGATAAGCACTCGCGCGCTGGATGCATTCGCGTACGAGCCCGCCAGCCTGGCCAGCGACGCGAGCGGCAATCTGTTTGCCGCGTTTAGTTCGGGCATCGTCAGGCTGGAGGCCAGCGGCAAAATATCGTTGCTGGCCGGCCATTACAGCGAGCAAGGTTCGGTCGATGGCAACGGCAGCGCGGCGCGGTTTGCCGGCGCGCATGGCATCACCCTCGACCCGGCCGGCAATCTGTATGTGGCCGACGGCGCCACGATCCGCAAGGTAACCCAGGCCGGCATGGTTTCCACCATTGCCGGCTGGCCCGGTGTCAACGGCGTAAAACTCGGCGCCTTGCCCGGTGGCCTGCACTACGCCGCCAGCGTTGCCTACGGCATGCGCCATTCGCGCCCGGCACTGCTGGTAGTCAATCGAGGCTCGCTGCCTGAGCAGGTGTTAACGCTTGGCGGCTGGGGCGGCCCCGGCCCGATTTACGCCGGGATGACCTATAGGCAATCCGATGTCAACGTCGTTAGCCTGCCGCTGCCCTGAGTGCCATCGGCCGGGGCCGGTCATCGTCACCGGTAGGCCGGGCTTCAGCCCGACACTGCCGCTTGCGTTTGACACCGCGTCGGGCTGAAGTCCGACCTGCAACAGGCCTGGACGCCGCTTTGATATTGGCGTGCAGACCGGCCTGCAGGGCGCGTGGATATTGATTTACAGCCGATTTGGTTTTTTTAGGAGACATATATATGAGCACTGCATCACCCTTCCGCGCAAGTCTGCTCGCGCTGCTGCTGGTTTCGCTGGCGGCGTGTAACGGTTCCGGCTCGAACGACGAACCGGTGGCGTCGACCGAGCCGATCAATCCGCTGGCGCTGCAGGCGGCAGGATTTGTCACTTTGGCGACTGACTTGCCGGGATTCGACGACCTGCAGCTTCCGGCCAATCTGGTGGTCCGCAGTGCGGCAGAATGGCAGGCGGTCTGGCTCGGCCGTACCCAGCCGGTCGAGCTGCGTGCATCGACGCCGGAAGTCGATTTCGACAAATACATGGTGGTGGGCATCGCCCGCCAGGGAACCAGCGGTTGCAACGACGCCGGTATCGCTCGGGTCGAGCAATCGGCCTCTGCCCTTACCGTACACACCTGGTTTGCCGATCCGCCGCCGCCGGGCACCGCGTGCAGCATGGAAATGAGGGCAATCAGCCATTTCGGGCTGGTGCCGCGTTCGTCGCTGCCGCTGCAGTTTAGCGAACAGGCCGAGTCGGTGGCGTTGCCGGTCTGGCACACGCAGTTGCATACGCAGGCCGCCCCATACGAAAACCGCATGCCGCAGGTGACCAGCAGCGGCAGCCCGGCCTGCACCCAGCTGATTGTGCCGTTTGCGGTGCGTGCCAGCGCTGCCGGCTTGCCGCAGTCGTTGAAAGTCAATGCGGTGGCGCTGGCGCAGGATGGCGTGACCCGCTGGCTGCAGCCGGCATCGGCGAGTGAGACCGGTATTGTCCAAAGCCTGATCACCGACAGCAATTGGCTGAACGATGCCGCAGCCGGCACGGCCGGTATCCGATCCGAGCCGGTATTGCGCGGCGTGGCGCGCGGCTGTACGCCATCGCAATTCAGGCTGGACCAACCGGTGAGGGTGTTGCTCAGCGTTGCGGCTGCCGATGGCCAAGCGGAGCTGGCGGCAAACGCCACCTTGACGGCGGTGTATTGATCCTGTGTCGCCATGTTGCCAGCCCGGAGTAGGCGGCGATCCAATGTTGGCGGGGCGTGTCGCGCCCGGCCGGCTTTGACTATGGCCGCTGCCGGATCAGCAAAAGCTACCGCTGCTGACCGCGTTCAGCGCGGCAGCGTGGACAGCCACACCAGAATCCGCTCGGCCACTTCGCGCCAGCCCGGCTCCAGCATCATGGTATGTGCCATGTCCTTGAAGATTTCGGCGCGGGTGCCAAAGCGCGCTGCGGTGGAATGCACCATGTACGGCGGGAAAAACGTATCCTTGCCGGCGCCGAGCACCAGCATCGGCACTTGTTGTGCCCGTCCCTGAAAACGGAACGGCAGAAACGACATGTCGAGGATCGCGCGGTGCGATTCGGGCTGGAAGCGGGTAAGAAACTTGATCATTTCGCTGCGCGGCAGCGCCGGCGAAAACAGCGCGCGGCCGATATTGTCGATGGCGGTATGGCGGCCTTCGCTCGAATGCACCATGTTCAGCTCCAGAAACACCTGCGGCTCGCGGAACGCCAGTTGCAGTGCCGAATTCAGCAGGCCTTCCGGCGGCACCGAAGCCAGCAGCACTGCGCCGTGTACCGCATGCTTGTGCAGATATTGCTGGATCACCATGCCGCCCATCGAGTGTCCGACCAGCACCACCGGGCCTTCGATATCGTCCAGCACCTGGCCCAGATCGGCCACGTAGTCGTCGAGGCTGGTCAGCGCCAGATATTCATGCCCCTCGCTGCCGCCATGGCCGCGCAGGCTCAGCGCATAACACGGATAGCCGTGCTCGGCGAAGTAAGGCATGAAATGCTCTTCCCAGCACCACGCGGCAGCGTACGCGCCATGCACAAACACCAGCGACAACCCCTGGCTGGTGACGGTCGGGGCGCGGTGCAGTATTTCCAGCTCGTGGCGCGGGCGGGCGCGATAGACAAACATGTTTGAATCCAGTCATGATCGATAGATATAAAAATAGCCCAAGATCGGTTGGCTTGGGGGCGATGTACCTGCAAGGGGGATAAACGATGCATTGGCTTGGTGGCTGCATATCCATTGGCCTGTGGATATTGTTCTTTAGTCGGCACTACAAGCAGCGTTGCAGCGAGGCGGAGCGGATTACCCGCTACTGGCTGGAGCAGAACGGCTATGCGCCGCCCGTGCCGGGCGGGGTCAAATCGAACGCCTGGTACTGGCCGGTACGGGTGACGGTGGATGTGGTCGATGGCGGCGGGCAGCCTGTCAGATTGACACTGCGCGTCGGCGGCCTGTTTGGCGGCGTATTTTCCGGCAAGGTGGAGTGCGACTCGGTCGAACCGCGTTCCGCCGCTTGATTTTTACCCGCCGATTAGCCACAGTTGCGGCTTTCCGTGTTTACCGAATCCCGCCATGTTGCCACCGATTTCCGCCCGTATTGCCGATGAATTATCCGTTCGCGAATCGCAGGTCGCCGCCGCGATCCAGTTGCTGGACGAAGGCGCCACCGTGCCGTTTATCGCCCGTTACCGCAAGGAAGTCACCGGCGGGCTGGACGACACGCAGTTGCGCAATCTGGAAGAGCGGCTGCGCTACCTGCGCGAGCTGGAAGACCGGCGCGAGGTGATTCTCAAGTCGATTGACGAGCAGGGCAAACTCACGCCCGAGCTGCGCAACGACATCCTCAACGCCGACAACAAAACGCTGCTGGAAGACCTGTATCTGCCGTACAAGCCAAAGCGCCGCACCAAGGCGCAGATTGCCCGCGAAGCAGGGCTGGCACCGTTGGCCGAGGCGCTGCTGGCCGACCCGACGCTGAATCCGGAAAGTGAAGCTGCCAACTATATCGACGCCGACAAAGGCGTGGCCGATGTCAAAGCCGCGCTCGACGGCGCTCGCCAGATTCTGATGGAACAGTTCGCCGAAAACGCCGCCGTACTCGGCCGCCTGCGTGACCATCTGTGGGCGCACGGCGTGGTGTATTCGAGTGTGGTGGAGGGCAAAAACGAAGAGGGCGCCAAGTTCGCCGATTATTTCGATTACTCCGA
>CALMFQ010000667.1 GCA_937863215.1 uncultured Pseudomonadota bacterium | reverse complement strand
CGTCGGCGGCTACGTACTGACGATAGACGCCCGGCGCTATTATCACCAAACCGGATATTCCCGCACAGTATTCTTGCAGACGCTGTTCGGCACCGCGCTCGGAGCCGGGCTGCTGCTACTGGCGCTGCTGTGGCTACTGGCGCAGCGGCCCGGCGGCGGACTGCGCACACGGATTCTCGGTGTGGCGCTGCCGGTCATGCTCGCTAGTGGCATCGGTCTGTCGCTGCATGCCACCCGGCTGTTTTCGGCCACATTGCAACCGGCGCTGGAAGCCAAGGCCGCCAGCGTCGCCGACTTTACCCGCGCCAAGCTGGCGCGGGCACTGGCACTGGGAATTCCGTTGCGGCAACTGGTCGGCATCGACGACTACTTCGCCACGCTGCTGGCCAAACACCCGGAGCTGGCGGCAATCCGCCTCGACGATGTGCAGCAGCAAGCGCTGTCTGCCCGGCAGACAGCGGGTGCCATCGGCCTGACGCTGACCCGGCCGCTGCTCGATCCGGACCGGCCAGCGCAGCTGCTGGGGCAATTGCAGGTGAGTACCGCCGCCGGCTTTGTCGCCAGCCAGATGCAGGCGCTCGCTGCCGACATCGCCATCGTGCTGCTGGTGGGACTGATCGTTTTCAATGAGGCGCTGAGCGCCCTGCTCGGGCGGCTGCCGGCAAGCGCCGGCATTGCGCCGGACGCAGCGGTGCGCAGCGGCCGTCTGGCGGCAATCCGGCTACCGCTATTCCTGTTCATTCTGACCGAGGAGCTGACGCGCGCATTTCTGCCGCTGCACATCCGCGAGCTGGTAGCAACGGCCGGCCATGCCGGGCAAACCACGCTGATCGGCCTGCCGATCAGCGTCTACATGCTGTGTTTCGCGGTGGCAACCCCACTGGCCGGCGGCCTGGCCGACCGGCACGGCGCGGGGCGGATATTTACCGCCGGCGCAGCACTGTCGGCCGCTGGCTTTGTCTGGGCGGCACTCACCGACGATCTGTGGCAATTTGCGCTGGCGCGCGCCTGTTGTGCCACCGGTTACGCATTGGCCACCATGGCCTGCCAGCGTGCGATTCTCGCCGATAGCGACCAGCAGTCGCGCGCGCAGGGGCTGGCAATGTTCATCGGCGCCGTCGGTATCGCGGCCATTTGCGGCTCGTCGATCGGCGGCGTGCTGGCCGAGCGCGCCGGAGTAGGCGCAGTGCTGTCGCTGTCGGCGCTGCTGTGTCTGATTGCCACAGCACTGTTTGCGCGGATTGCGCTGCCACGCACCATTCCCGGCGACGAAAAGCCGTTCGCCTGGATCGACCTGCTGCGGCTGCTGCGCCAGCGCCGCTTCGCCATGCTGATGCTGGGCGGCGCGATTCCGGCCAAAATCGCGCTCGCCGGCCTGTTGTTCTACCTCACGCCGCTGGCGCTGGCGGCCGCCGGCTACGCCCCGGCAGCCATCGGCCGCGCGGTGATGATCTATTTCATTCTGATTACTTGCGTCACCCCGCTCGCGGCACGCTGGTCGGACCGCTACCGGCTGCGCCTGTCGCTGGTGGTCGTTGGCGGCATGATCATCGGTGGCGGCGCGCTGGCCGGCTGGAACGGCGGCGTGGCCGGCACGCTGATTGGCATCGTCGCGCTCGGCATTGGCACCGGGCTGTCGGCGGCAGCGTTGCAGGCGCTGGCGAACGAAGTCGGCACCGCCGACGGCAGCATCGGCGTCATGGCCGCCACTGCCGCATTCCGTACCATTGAGCGCATCGGCAGTGCCATCGGCCCGCTGCTGGCCGGCACGCTGCTGCTGGCCGGCAGCTACGGCAGCGCCATGGCGGCTATCGGTGGCGTGCTGCTGCTCGGAGCGCTGCTGCTGTGGCTTACATTCGGATGGCCACAAACGCGGCGGGCGGGCTGATGCGCCACCTCAGCCGCGCGCTCGCCCTGCTGCTATTGCTGCTGCCGTTGTCCGGTACGGCGCAGCAGCGCGTGCCGCACATCTACATGCTGCTGTACCGCGGCTGCGAAGAGGCATGCCAGGGGTTTCAGGACTATTTCCGCAAACAGCATTTGCCGGTGCGCTTTACCGTGCGCGACGCGGCACAGGACAAACAACGGGTACGCCAGCTGGTGGCCGAAGCCAGAGCGCTGCGGCCGGACCTGCTGCTGACCTGGGGTACGACCGCAACGGTCGAAGCGGTCGGCACCGTCGGCAAGATCGATCCACAACGCCATATCACCGATCTGCCGGTGCTGTTCATGATCGTCTCGCATCCGCAGGCGGTCGGCATCGTCAGCAATCTCGCCCGACCGGGGCGCAACGTCAGCGGCAGCCTGTATCTGCTGCCGGCCGAGACCCAGCTGCGCGCGGCGCGTTCGTACATGGGTTTCAAACGCCTCGGTTTCATCGTCAATCGCGCCGAGGTCAACTCGCTCGCCAGCCGCGACGAGCTGCGCGCACTGGCGCCGAGCTTCGGCTACACGCTGGTCGAACGCGAGCTACCGCTGGACGCGGCCGGCAAACCCGACGCCGCGGCGCTGCCGGCGCTGATCGCGGCACTGGCGGCCGACAAGGTGGATCTGCTGTACCTGCCGCCGGACAGTTTTCTCAACAGCCAGCGCGACGTGCTGACCGACACCGCGCTGACGCTGCAACTGCCGGTGTTCGCCGCGGCCGAGGCACCGGTAGTCAAGTCCAGAGCGCTATTCGGCGTGGTCAACAAATACGGCGACGTAGGACGCTTTACTGCATATCGCGCTGCGCAGATACTATACGAGGGCAAACGCGCCGGCGACCTGCCAATCGAGCTGCCGCGGCGCTTTTCCTTTTTGATCAATCTGGACGTGGCGCGCCAGCTGCAGCGCTATCCGCCGCTGCAATTGCTGGATGCGGCGGAACTGATCGGCAGCGCCCGACAACCGGTTGTGGAGCAACATCACTGATGCGTATTGTCGTATGTGCCAAGCGGGACCTGCTGAGCTGCCATTTTCTCAACCAACTGCTGCCGCTGCTGCAGGGGCACGAATTGCAGGTGTGGCTGGCAGACAAGACTCGCCCGCAAGAGCATGCGGTGGCGGCGCTGGCGGAAATCGCCTTCATCGAACGCACCCTGCCGGTCGATCTGCTGTTTCCGCTGCTCGATACACTGCCGGCCGCAACCCTGCCACCGGCCGAACAGGCCACCTTCCACGGACTGTCCCGGCGCTACGGCATCCAGGTCGAGACCGTGGCCGACGTCAACTCGCCGGCAATGCTGCAGCGCTTGCGGCAGCTCCAGCCCGACCTGCTGATTTCGGCACGCTTCAGCCACATTTTCAAAGCAGCGGCGCTGGCGATTCCGTGCCACGGCATCGTCAACGTGCATCCGGGCGAATTGCCGCGCTACGCCGGGCTGTTCGCGCCAATGCGCATGCTGCTGGAGGGCGCAACTGAACTCGCATGCACGGTGCACTGGATCGACGAAGGCATCGACACCGGGCCGATCGTCGCCGTACACCGGCAGCCGCTGCAGCGCCAGCACGGGCTGGTCGGGCAGATCAATCAACTGTATTGCCTGGCGATTCCCACCCTGCTGGAGCAAATCGAGGCGCTGGCAAGCGGGCAGCCAACCGCCGGCCGGCCGCAGGATGCCAGCACGCGCTGCTACCGCTCGCTGCCGGGTGCGGACGAAATGGCGCAATTTGCCGCATCCGGCGTAGCCTACTGGAAGCCTGACGAATACCGCGACTGGCTGCTGCGCTTCATTCCCGGCGGCCTGTCTGCCGATGCGGCAGGCAAGCCGGGCGCCATGCCCAACCCGGAGGAATGGCAACACTGGCTGCAGTCGCTGACGGCGCACTGCAGCTGAACACAACAAACAGGGCAACGCCAGCGTTGCCCTGTTTGTCCGATGACAGTCTGGCCGGATTTACGGCGAAAAGCCTTCAAACAGCGAATCGAACGCCGAGGTTCGTTCCTTGCCCAGCTTGGCGTAATTGGCACCGGCCAGCAATTCGTTTTTCAGCGCAACGTTGGCAGGCGTCTTGCCGAGCCAGATTTTCAGCATCGCCGGGCCGATGTGCGGACCGGACAACGAGCCCGACGGCACGCCGTTGTAGAAAATATTCACCGAACCGTCGGCGGCGATATCCAGCGCCATCTTGTCGCCCGGCCGGGTTTCGTACAGATCGTTGAGCGTAGTTTCCAGTTGCGCGATGGCCGGCTGCAGCGCATCCATCTCGCCTTCGGCGGCATTCAGGCGAATGCCGTCGCGCAGCGTGGCAACAACGACGCTGGCACGCACCGAGCGGCGGAACACCAGCATCATGCGGCGTGGCTGCGGCGTGCTGATTGCGACATCGGCGCTCTGGCTCTTGCTTGGCAGATACAACGCCGCCAAGTAGATTTTCGCGCCCATCGCCATGCGGGTACCCGCACCGTTCAACGACAGATCCTTGCCAAATACGGTTTGCTGATCGGGAATGCTGACGCCGTCCAGATCGAATGCCTGTGCCGCTGTGGCAAGCAGTGTCAGAGCTACGGTCGCGAATACGCGTTTCATCATGCCTGGTTCTTTCAAAAAGTGGTTTTAATTTCCGGCGTTGCCACCGGATTGAAAGCAGCGATGTGAAGCAAGCTCAGGCGAATCGATCCGCGCTTAACTGCGTTATTCGTTCATCTGAATATTATTATTCGCGAATTTTATGGATTTATTCATTTGCGTCAACAACTTAATTCGTGCATTTACTCCAGATCGGGTGGCAGGCGGCACAAACCGGAGCCATGGCGACACGCCGCAGGTGCAAAACAACGCGGCCTGCAGATCGCTCTGCAGGCCGCGCCACACCATGAAGTACCAATCGGGGTCAGCGCCGATGCCGGCGCACGGCAAGCCCGACCAGCCCCAGTCCGGCCAGCAGCATGGCATAGGTTTCCGGCTCCGGCACCGGAGTGATAGCGACATTATCCAGCGCGGTGGTTTCCACCACGCCGGCAATGTAGTCACCACGCAGATACAGTGCCGAGACATTGCCCAGCGCCTGCCGGAAATCGGCGGCACTTACCGGGGCACCGCCCGGCAGGTCGTAATGCCAGCCAGTGCCGTTCAGCGCAACGCTGAATGAAGTCCAGCCGCTGCCGGGGTTGTCCGGATGCTGGAACAGCAGTGCACGGCCATTGCTGACCAGCACCACGTCCGGATCGCCGCGCCAGGCGCCGAAGCCGGCAGGAGCGGTCACTTTCTGTGTGTAGCGCAGCCGGCCGCCGAAATAATCCGACCAGTCGCCGACAAAGCCCGCCGGTGCACTGAAAAAGAACGAATCGCTGGATGGATCGGGAAAGCCGATATAACCGCCATTTGCGCCGCCGCCGGCAAAGTGGTTCGGCTCCAGCTCATCCTTGCCGGGCGAAATGTACTGGGCCGAACTGGAAGGAAAATCCACAACCACCCAGCCTTCGGCGTCAGCGTTGAACGTCGCCGCAGGCGGCAACGGTGTCGCGGCCTGTGCCGCAGCTCCGGCCAGCATCAGCAGCGCGCTTGCGCTAAACGTTTGAATACGCATTGGAAAACCTTTTGCCGCAATCGAAAAACCGGGCCATGCCGGGCAAGATCCCGGCAAGCTCTGCCAACAGCAGTGTATCCAGCGGCACTGGCTATCGCAAGCAATTGAATTTAATGGCAATTAAATAAGCAAACGATAATTTTGCGCTACCGGATGCACGCTCCTGCCAACCGGGCACAAGCAATGCCGGCAGCAGTGCGCTGCAATCGCCGACGATACCGCTCGTCGGCGCACACCCAGCTAGTGGCTGCACGGCAAGAGCTGCGGCTCTATAATGGAAAACACCATCCAATCAAGGCAATAACCGGCCACTGCCAAGGTGGCCGGCGCTTGCGTTTCGCCTCAGGAAGCGCTGATTTATTCGGCGAGCGGGATGAAGTGCAAGGAGCCCGGCGCG
>CALMFQ010000666.1 GCA_937863215.1 uncultured Pseudomonadota bacterium | reverse complement strand
TGGGCCACGAACTCCTCGAACGTGCGGTCGTTCACCTGCAGCATGCGCGCAGCGGGCCGAGCGGCTCGGCATCGGCAATCACAGCATGGATTTCCGCCGCGCTGTGGCAGCGAATATAGTCGCGCAGCTCGTCCACGGTCGCGGGAGGCGTGCGGTCGCCATAACTGCCGCAACTGACGATCCAGCGCTCGCCATCCTGCTCCATCATGCCGGCCGGCACCGGCGTCGCCGCATCCGGCGCGACGAACACCGCCCGCACCGGGTTGACCTGCGCCGGATCACGCTTGAACCAGCAACTGCTGTAGGTGATATCGACCGGCAGCACGTCCTGCGGTGGCGGCAGGTAGCCGGCCTGCTGCAGCCAGCTGCGCGAGCGGCCGCCACGGCCGCTGGCATCGACTACCAGTGTCGCCGGCAAGGCTTGCTGCGCGTCGTCGCTTGCGCCATGCGGCTGACAGATTACCCCGATTACCCGCTGCCCTGCCGAATCGAACGACGGCCCGCTCACCTGCACGCCAGAGCGGATTTCCACGTTCGGCAATGCGCCGACTGCCTGCGCCACCACTTGTTCCAGCAGCAGGCGGCTGGCCACCAGTCCCTGAATGCCGCTGACTCCGGCGACAAACCGTTGCTCGCGCCCAACGTAGAAACGCGCGTCCTGGAGCATATCGCCAACAGCGCCGCCGGCGGCCTCCACCCGTTCGACGATCCCCGGCAACAAGCGCTCCAGCGCGGTACAGCCAGCGGCAAGAAAACCGTGCACATGCGCGGCCTGCGGCACGCCTTTGCGTGGCGATGAACGATCCCGCAGATCGTCGCGCTCCAGCACCAGCACCTGCTGGTACAGCGGCGCCAATGCGGCGGCGGCGAGCAGACCGGCCATGCTGGCGCCGATGACGATGGCGGTTTGCTGCGCGATGACGGGGGTGGCTGATTTCATGAGCTGGGCAATCGACAGGGTCAGGAGAGGGACGACAAATCTTTACAGCGTCTAGTTGCCATGATATTGATCGGCCCTTTACATTGTCAACATATGAGCGAAACCAGTTATCACCACGGCGACCTGCGCAACGCCCTGCTCGCCGCCGCCGAGCAGATTCTGCGCCAACAGGGCCCGGAAGCGCTGACACTGCGCGCCTGCGCCCGCTTGGCCGGCGTTTCGCACGCCGCACCGGCCCACCACTTCGGCAATATCGCCGGCCTGCTGACCGCGCTGGCCTGTATCGGCTTCCAGCGCATGTGCCAGGTGCAGCAGCAGCAACTGCAGGCGGCCCCGGCCGATCTGGTTGCGCGGGCCAAGGTGGCGGGCATCGGCTACATCCAGTTCGCGCTCGACAACCCGGCGCTGTTCGACCTGATGTTCCGCGACCCGCGGATCGACTGGCAGGATGCCGCGCTGGTCGAGGCGTTCAAGGCGGCGCGCCGGCCGGTGTTCGATGCCATCAAGGCGCAGGACAACGACAGCAGTACCGGCGGCGGCAATATCGGCTGGATCAAGGCCTGGAGCCTGGTGCACGGCTTCGCCACACTCGCCACCAGCGGCCTGCTGAAAGGCGCCGACAGCGGCCAGCCGCAGCCGGATCTGCAGCAGTTGCTGCGCCAGCTGTTCGACTGACCGGCGCGCCGATTCCGGCCCCCGTTGCTTCCTCAACGTCTGTCTGAAAAACACATATTGACAGCGACAAGGCCAACCTCCAGGTTAAATCCTGTCGGAAGCTGTTGACGATCTGTCGCGAGAGGGCGTCAGCGGGGCGAAGGGCAGCGCATAACCAATCCACCAGGCGATCAATCGCCAAGCGGCTGGTCAAGCGGGGTTTACTGGAGTAAATGAGGGCTGCCCCAAGCTCTTGCCGAGCGCAGCGAGGCTAGAAGCGGGCGGACCTTGGGAAGCGCCGATTTATCCGGCGAGCGGGATGAAGCGCAAGGAGCCCGGCGCGCACAGCTCTGCATGGCGATTCCACCCGTTGCTGGGTATCGCTTTGCTCCACCCAAGCTACAAACCATGACCTCATTTTCGCGGCAGAGAGGCTGCGAGCCGCTCCCACAGCGGCTTGCAGGCCGGCCTGCGAACCAATACCGGCGCGGTCTGCAGCGATGCAGGCTCAACGAACCGCAGGCAGCGCACCGCAGGCGGGGCAGGCTTTGTGCCAGTCGGCACCGATCTGCCCGCCCGCCAGCAATCCGGCCAGGCTGGCATCCAGCCGGTGCAACAGCCCGGTATTGCCGCGCCGCACGGCAAGCGCGACTGGCGCACCGGGCAGCGATATCCGCTGCAGCGGGCGTATCGCAATGCCCAGCTCGGCGGCCAGACGGTAGGCAACCGCATCCGGCATCACCACTGCGGCGACTTCGCCATCGCGCAGCATGCGCATCGAGACTTCCTTGCTCGGCGTTTCCTGCACGCGGATCGATTTCTTGATGCCGCGCGCGCTCAGTTCGCGCTCCAGCACCGAGTCGCGGTCGCCGGCGACTATCGCGCCGACCAGATCGCCCAATTCGCGGTAACGCCCGCTCTGCTGCAACACGAACACGTCGCCATGACGCTGGTAATAGGGGCGGCTGAATTCAAACCAGGCTTGGCGCGCCGGGGTGATTTCCATTCCGGCCACGCAGTCGAACTGGCCCAGCCGCGCCCGGGCAACGATGTCGTCCCAGTGCCCCGCCACCAGTTCCAGCTCGAATTGCGCCTTTTGCGCCACCTGCTGCAGCACGACAACATCGAAGCCGGCCGGTACGCCCTGCTGCAGCGACTGGAACGGCGGAAACCCTTCGGCCATGCCGCAGCGCAGCTTTTCCGCCGCCGCAGCCTGCGTCGGCAGGCCAAGGCAGAGAGCCAGTACGAATCCGGTTACACGCGGCAGCATCGTCCCGTTCCTACATCCTGAAGCGCATCGACAGATCGACCGCCTTGACATCTTTGGTCAGGCCGCCGATGGAAATGCGATCGACGCCGGTGGCGGCGATCCCGGCCACGGTTTCCAGATTCACCCCGCCGGAGGCTTCCAGCTCGGCACGGCCAGCCGTAAGCGCCACCGCCTCGGCCATCTGTTCGTTGCTCATATTGTCCAGCAGGATCAAGCGCGCGCCGGCATCCAGCGCCCGCTGCAATTCCTCAAGACTTTCGACCTCGATCTGGATTGTCACCCCCGGCGTGGCCAGTGCCTGCGCCTGCGTCATCACCGCCTCGATCGAGCCGGCTGCCATGATGTGATTTTCCTTGATCAGGATGCCGTCAAACAAGCCGATACGCTGGTTGTAGCCGCCGCCAACGGTAACCGCGTATTTGAGCGCGTGGCGCATCCCCGGCAGCGTTTTGCGCGTGTCCATGATTTTCGCCTTGTGGCCGTGCGCGGCTTCGACGTAAGTACGGGTCTTGGTTGCCACTGCCGACAGCGTCTGCAGAAAATTCAGCGCAGTGCGTTCGGCCGTCAGCAAGGCGCGTGCCGGGCCGCTGATTTCGCACAGGCGCTGGTTGGCCTCGACCTGTTCGCCCTCTTTCACCAGCCAGAAAATCTCCACCGCCGGATCGACCTGCCGGAAACACTCATCGAACCAGGCACGGCCGCACAGTAGCGCCGCCTCGCGGCTGATCACCGTGGCCGTACCGGCGCGCCCGGCCGGAATCAGCTGCGCGGTCAGGTCGCCGCTGCCGACATCCTCTGCCAGAGCGGCGGCGACATTGGCGGAAATGATTTGCTCGAGATTCATACGTTTCCCACAAGGCACAATGATTGCGGCGATTATACCTTTGCCCCTGTGGCAAATGTCGCCCTTGAAACACGAAAAACCCTCCCCACCTACGGGACATCCAGCCAATCCAGTCAGGGGAGCACACGCATGCGTTTCGACAAACTCACCACCAAGTTCCAGCAAGCCTTTGCCGACGCCCAAAGCCTGGCCTTGGCCAACGACAACAGCTACATCGAGGCGCCGCATCTATTGCTGGCGATGCTCAACGACGCCGAAGGCGGCGTGCCATCGCTGCTGCAGCGTGCCGGCGTCAATATTCCGCCGCTGAAAAAAGGCCTCGACGATGCGATCAAACGCCTGCCGCAAGTGCAAGGCAGCGGCGGCGAGATCACGGTATCGCGTGAACTGAACAACCTGCTGAACCTCACCGACAAGCTGGCGACCAAACGCGGCGACCAGTTCATCGCTTCGGAGCTGTTCCTGCTCGCCTTGCTGGAAGACAAAGGCGACACCAGCCGTCTGCTGAAAGAATGCGGCGGCAGCAAACAGGCGCTGGAAGCCGCGATCGACGCGGTGCGTGGCGGCGAGAATGTCGGCAGCCAGGATGCCGAAGGCCAGCGCGAAGCCCTGAAAAAATTCACTCTCGACCTGACCGAACGTGCGCG
>CALMFQ010000665.1 GCA_937863215.1 uncultured Pseudomonadota bacterium | reverse complement strand
ATCGGAATCACCGCGGTGTGGCGAATGCTGCCGCCGGTGAATACCGAGATGTCGGTAGTGCCGCCGCCGATATCGACCAGACACACGCCCAGATCCTTCTCGTCTTCCGACAGCACGGCGGTGGCCGAAGCCAGCGGTTGCAGGATCAGATCCGACACTTCCAGACCGCAGCGACGCACACACTTCATGATGTTCTGCGCCGCCGATACGGCGCCGGTAACGATGTGCACTTTCACTTCCAGACGCACGCCAGCCATGCCCAGCGGCTCTTTCACGTCTTCCTGGCCGTCGATGATGAATTCCTGCGGCAGAATGTGCAGGATCTGCTGATCGGTCGGAATGTTGACCGCGCGTGCAGTCTCGATCACCCGGTCAACGTCGGCCTGACTGACCTCTTTGTCCTTGATCGCCACCATGCCGTGCGAGTTGAAGCTCTTGATATGGCTGCCGGAAACGCCGGTAAATACCTGCTGGATCTTGCAGTCGGCCATCAGTTCGGCTTCTTCCAGCGCGCGCTGGATCGCGGTGACGGTCGATTCGATGTTGACCACCACACCCTTTTTCAGGCCGCGCGACGGCGCCTGTCCCATACCGACGATTTCCAGCCGGCCGTCGGGCTGGATATCGGCAACGATGGCAACGATCTTCGAAGTGCCGATATCGAGGCCAACCAGCAGGTTTTTGTTGTCCTTCACTTTGTTCACTTGATTAAACTCCCAACTTCCTGTTCATCAGGTCGCGGACTTGTCCTGCGACTTGGGCTGCTGCGTCGCGGGCGCAGCCGGTTTGTTCGTTGTACTCGCCGCCGGCTTTTTCGCCGCTGGCCTGGGTGCCGCCACCATGCCCGCTTTGAGCGGCTTCGGCTTGTAATCCGGCATGCGTACCGCAAAACCGTTCGGATAACGCAAATCCACGTATTCCACGTTGCGGTTCAGGCTGCCGAGCGTCGCCGGATAGGCTTCGACAAACTTCGTCAGCCGCTGTTTCATCTGCTCGCGCCCCACTTCCAGATGCGCGCCATCGTCCAGCTTGACCACCCAGGCGCGGCGCGCCGACAGCGACAGCTCGACCGGCTTCTTGTGGATCGGTGTCAGTATCGTGCGCACATCCACCAGGCCGCGTGCCAGTTCGCCTTCCATCCCTTGCGGGCCGTTCAGCACCGGCAGCTCGTCGTTGCTGGCGGCGTCGAACAACTCGCCATTGCTGTTGACCAGTGCCTGCGAACCCCAGCGCGCCAGCACCACATGCTCTTCCAGCGCGATCTCCAGCCGTGCCGGCCAGCGCCGCCGCACCGATACGCTGCGCACCCACGGCAGTTTTTCAAACGACTTGCGCGTGTGGTCCAGATCCAGGGTAAAAAACGTACCCTTCAATTCATGCTTGACGATGTACTGCACCTGCTCGCGCGTGATGTGCTGCAGATCGCCGGTAACCACGATCTGCTTGACCGGGAACACCGGCAGATGCACCACCACGAACAACAGCGCGTACAACATCAGCAGCGCCGCCAGCGCATACAGCAGGTTGGCCAGCCACATCAGCAGCGCCGGCTTGTCCCACATGCCGAAGCCGATAAGCACACGACCGCCGGGCTTGGCCATCTGTACTCCCTCAGCCGACGTGCGCGGTGGCAAGGATTTGCAATACCAGCTGTTCGTAGCTGATGCCGCTGGCCTTGGCCGCCATCGGGAACAGGCTGTGGCTGGTCATGCCCGGTGCGGTATTCACCTCCAGCAGATAGGCCTTG
>CALMFQ010000664.1 GCA_937863215.1 uncultured Pseudomonadota bacterium | reverse complement strand
TGCCCCGGCTCGCTGCTGACGTCGATCTGCCCTTCCATCATCGCCACCAGTTCGCGGCAGATTGTCAGCCCCAGCCCGGTTCCGCCATATTTGCGCGTGGTCGAGGCATCTGCCTGGGTAAAATTCTGAAACAAGTTCCCCATTTGCTCCCGCGTCATCCCGATACCGGAATCGGACACGGCGAACGACAATACCACCTGCTCGGCCAGTAGCTCCTGTACGCGAACCTGTATCCCGATCCGCCCCTGCTCGGTGAATTTCAGCGCGTTGCCGACCAGATTGGTCAACACCTGCCCGAGTCGCAGCGAGTCGCCGAGCAGGTGCTGCGGAACATCCGGCGCAAGCTCGATATGGAAAGCCAATGCTTTCTCGCGCAAGGAGCCGGCAAACAGATAGGACAGATTGGCCATGATTTCCGCAAGATCGAACGGCGCCCGCTCCAGATGCAGCTTGCCGGCCTCGATCTTGGAAAAGTCGAGAATATCGTTGACGATGCCGAGCAGCAGCCGCGCGGCGTGGTTGACTTTGGCTACGTAATCGCGCGGTTTCTGCTCCAGCGACTGTTGCAGGCACAAGTGCGACATGCCGATGATGGCATTCAGCGGCGTACGGATTTCATGGCTCATATTGGCCAGGAACAGGCTCTTCGCCTGACTGGCGGCATTGGCCTCGTCCCGCGCCGCAGCCAGCATCTGTTGCGAATGTTTCAGCGCGCTGACATCGACACAGTTGGTAACGATATACCCGTCGTCGGTACGCACCTCCATGGCGAGCATGGTGTAGCCGTCCGGATGCCGCACTTCGTAGGTCTCGCCGGAAGCCTGTCTGTGGCGGGTCAGCCAGAGGTCGATCGATTCTTCTGCGTCGTCCAGCCCCGCAATGCGCCAGCCGGCGCGCACCCGCAGACGGATCAGATCGGCAAAGCTGCGGCCGACGGTAACCTGATCGCGGTCGTGCGGGTTGAACAGCTGCAAATACGCCTGATTGAACAGTTTCAGCTGGTCGTGCCGGTCGAAAATCAGGAACACCGAAGATATCTGGTTTACTGCGTCGTGCAGCAGCTTTTCCGCCGCTTCCGCATCGCGCTTGGCCAGCTCCAGCGCCCCGGTACGCTCGACCACCAGGCGGGTCAGCTCATGCCGGTGCTGATGCAGCTCGCGTTCGATACGCCGGCTTTCGGTAATGTCTACCTGAGTCGAAACGAAATAGCGGATTTTGCCGTCTTCGTCGCGGATCGGCACAATGTGGGCCGACATGGTGAGCAATGAACCGTCGCGCCGCCGGTTGATGAATTCGCCGCGCCAGCTTTCGCCCCGTTTCAACGCTTGATTGAGCTCGGCATAGGTTTCCGCCGGAGTATCGCCCGATCCCCAGACAGCGGCGGGCGAACGCCCGGCGACTTCATCCAGCGTATAACCGCTGATACGGGTAAAGGCCGGGTTGACATATTCGATGCGCCGCTGCCCGTTGACGATGATGACCGAGCTCGGGCTGTGCTCCACCGCCAGCGACAGTTTCAGCAGTTGCTCCTCGATCTGTTTGCGCAAGGTGATATCGCGGCTCATGCCGCGGTATCCGCGCAACTCGCCGTTGCGGGCAAACACCGCAATACCGTTGGAGCGGAAATAGCGTGCCCGCCCTTGCTTGTCGAGCAAGCAGAATTCCATGTCCACCAGCGGCCTGCCGCGTTTCAGGATGGCAGCAAACTGCGGCTCGAACCGGGCAATTTCG
>CALMFQ010000663.1 GCA_937863215.1 uncultured Pseudomonadota bacterium | reverse complement strand
CGCGGCTGGCGCTGCGGTGCCGCTGGCCGGCTTGTGAGCGGCTACCGGCGCGCTGCGCGGCTTGGCCGGCGCGGCCAGATCGGTGTCGTCGTCGGACTTCGGCTGCATCCTGGTCCAGACCGTCAGCCCGACGGTGACGGCCAGTGCAATCAGTAACAGGCGGCTGCTCTGCATCAGCTACCCCCGAACATCAGGCTGAGGCGGATGCGCGCCTGCACCGTGGCCTGTGCCGCGGCATCGCGCTCGAACAGCAGATCGTCGACGATGGCGAACGGCATCGCCTGCTGCAATTCCTGCACGAAACTGCGCACTGCCAGATAATCGCCGCTCACCGGCAGGTTCAGCTGGTAGCGCAACAGCGGTGTATTGCGTTCGCGCACCAGTTTGTAATCGGCCTGCTTCAACACCAGCTTGTGCGCATCGAGCTTCTGGTCGATCTGGTCCAGCCAGTCGGGGGCGGTGTTCAGATGCGGAAACTGGCGATAGAAATCGGCCAGGCGCAATTTCGGCTTGGCGTCGATTGCATTGGATTTGGCCGGCTGGCGCGCCTGCTGCAGCTCGCTGAGCAGCTGCAGGCGCTGGGTGCGCTGCGGCTGCAGCCACAGCACACAGCCAGCCAGCGTCAGCAGCAGCGCGGCGGCGCCGATTGCGCCGCTGTAGCCGAGGTAGCTGCGCCAGTTTTGCGCCATCCACAATAAGGGCTTCATCGTTGTACCCATTCGGCCTGAATCTGGAAGCGGATCGGTTTGTGCGGCTGCTTGTCGTCGATGCCGCTCTGGTTCAGCACTGCCTCGCGCAGCCGGCCGGCCTGCTGCAGGCGGCGCAGGTAGTCGTGCAGGTCGGCTTCGGACAGCGCTTCGCCGGCCAGCTTCAGCTGGCTTTTGCGCGCATCCGGCTGCACCTGCAGCAGTGCGATACCCTTGAACTGCGCCTGTTCCAGCGCCTGCAACAGGCTATCCCAGTCGGTGCGCCACTGGCGGCGCAAACCGAAAGCGGCAGCCAGTTCGTTCGGATCTTCCGCGGGCGCCGGTTTGGCTTGCTGTGCCTGTTGTTGCCGGGTTACCTGCGCCAGTTGCCGCTGCAGTTGGCCAATGCTCTGCTTGCCGCTGCTGCCGGCCTGCCACACCAGCAGCAGTGCGGTCACGCCGCAGCCGAGCAGCATGCCACCCAGCCAGGGGCGGCGTGGGGCGGTACGGACGAAATCGAGGTCAAGATGCATCGTTTATCCCCACGCGCCGGCGCTGGGCGCGGGCCAGCTCAATGCGGCACTGGCGCACTCCACCGGCACACCGGCCACCGATTGCAGGTGTACGCTCTGGCCGCAGCCGATCAGCAGCGTCCGCTGCGGCAGGCTTTCCAGTTGCGCGAACAGTTGCGTCAGCATCGGCGCTACCGGCGGTTCGTCCTGATACGGCAGGCTGCGCGCCTGCACGCTTTGCCAGCGGCCGCGGGTAGTGGTCAACACGGTCAGTTTGCCCGGTTCGAGGCAGGCGAAAGCGGCATCGCCGCCCTTGAGCTGATTGCCGCAGAGCGCGAACGCCTGCATCAGCAGCGGCTGCAGCGACAGCAGCGGCAGCGAATGCTCCAGCGTGAGGGCCTGCAATTGCTGGCGCGCAGCTCGCGGCAGCGCGGCCGCCAGTGCCGGCTGGCGATAGCCGGCTTCGCTGATGCGAATCTCGAATGCGCCGTTGTCGCCGTAGATTTCGTCCAGCACCCCCTGTGCCAGTGCCTGGCGTTCGGCGGGGCGGGTCAGGTCGTCGCTCCACGGCACCACGGCAAAGCGCAGCCAGTGATTCGACAGCACCAGCCGCAGTCCGCCGGCACCGCGCCAGTCGGGTTGCTGCAGGCAGGCGGCAAGCTGTTCCAGCGCCTCGTTCAGTGTCAGCGGCGCCGGGAATTGCAGTTGCGCA
>CALMFQ010000662.1 GCA_937863215.1 uncultured Pseudomonadota bacterium | reverse complement strand
ATGAAATGGCCATCATCGAAGGATTTCGCGTTCAGAATTTTCGGGCTTTGCGCGATGTATCTCTGGGCAAGCTGTCGGGAGAACATGGCGGAGACCCACTCACACCGTTCACCGTAGTAATTGGCAAGAACGGTGTAGGAAAGAGTTCCTTATTTGATGCCTTTGGATTTGTGGCGGATTGCCTCGCCACCGATGTGGAAACTGCCTGTGACATGAAGCAGCGTGGCGGATTAGAGCGAATGCGGTCAAGAGGCGTGTCGGAGCCGATTCGATTCGAGATTTACTATCGCGAGGCGCAAAACGAGCGCCCAATCACCTACGAACTAGCGATAGATGTGGATACAAATGGCCGCCCATTTGTGCTGTCCGAAGCCTTGCGGCAGCGTCGCAAGAACCAGAAATACGGCCGCCCTTATCCTTTTTTGCGACTTGAGCATGGCAAAGGCACAGTGTGGGCAGGCGAAGAAGCCATTGGTGACACAGACGAGGAAGATAGCTCAAGTAGTCCGGTGGAGTTAACCGATCCGCGCGAACTAGGTATTTCAACCCTGGGGACGCTGAAAGAGCATCCGCGTATTCGAAAATTCAGGGACTTCCTCAAGGGGTGGTACCTCTCATACTTTTACCCGGACGCAGCCCGCAGCCTGCCCACAGCCGGGCCACAGCGGCATTTAAACGTTCATGGCGACAACATTGGCAACGTGGTGCAATTCATGGAACGTGAGCACAAGGATCGTTTCAATAGCATCTTGGATCAAATCGCCAACAAAATTCCAGGCATCGCCAAGATTGACACCAAGGTGACTGATGACAAGCGCGTGCTGTTGCGTTTTAACGACGGTGCGTTTGGCGATCCGTTCTTTGCCCAGCAGATGTCTGACGGCACTCTGAAGATGTTCGCCTACCTACTGCTGATGGAAGATCCCGAGCCGCCTCCCTTCATCTGCATCGAGGAACCTGAAAATGGGCTGTATCACAAGCTGTTGGAGGCATTGGCGCAGGAATTTCGGATGCATGCCACTGGCAAGAAAAATGCACCACAGGTATTTGTAACCACGCACCAACCTTACTTTGTGGATGCGTTATCACCTGAAGAAGTTTGGATCCTTGAAAAAGGCCCAGACGGCTTCTCTACGATTCGCCGGGTATCAGAGCTTGATGTTGTCAAAAACCTAGTGGCCGAAGGTCTGCCGCTGGGAGGCCTTTGGTACAGCGATTATCTCGATGCGAGGTGAGCATGCACATTGAGATATTGGTGGAAGACAGCTCTGGGAAAAAGCTACTGGAAGCGTTGTTGCCCAAACTGCTTGGCGTGCATGGAGAAGCGCATACGTGGAACATGCACTCTTATAAGGGTATCGGTCACATTCCTAAGAATCTAAGAGGGAAAGCCGATCCGGCCAAGCGGATTCTGCTAGATCAGTTACCGCGCTTGCTGAAAGGTTACGGAAAAACCCCGGGAATCGACGCAGTTGTGGTTGTATTAGATACCGATAAGCGAAATTGCGTGGATTTTCTGAATGAGTTGGAAGCACTGGCCACTGAATGTAACTCTGTGCCTAACACCCTATTCAGACTAGCTATTGAGGAAATGGAGGCATGGTATTTGGGCGATAGGCAGGCGTTAGAAAGTGCATATCCACGCGCCAAAGTTGAGGTGCTAAATCGTTACGTTCAAGATAGCTCTTGCGATACTTGGGAATTGCTCGCAGATGCGGTGTATCCAGGTGGGGCGGCGGCAATCAAAAAAGCGGGCTGGCCTTTACCGGGTCAGGTCAAACACGAATAAAAAGAAAAAATTGGTCCATTGCTAGAGCCCGACCGTAATGTGTCACCAAGCTTCGGAAAATTGCGCGACGGTTTGCGCCGGCTCGTCGCGGGGCCAATTTGAATATGGCACGTCAATTAGGCTCAAGGCCGTAAGGCGCATTCCGTAGGTGCAATCGAAGCGCAGCGCATTGCACCGCATGGTCGGCGCCAGTCTCGCGGCAACGCTTACCATTCGGCGTGTTGCGCTGCGCTTCGAACACGCCCTACATTCTCATTGGCAACATTGAGCGGCGAAGTTGGCGAATTTACGGGCGATGTTGAATAAGGGTAAAACCGGGGAATAACCGACCGCAACCGCCGGTCAACGCCCCGAAGAATCCGTATGTTTGACCGGCGCCCCCTGGCGCCGCTGGCTGGCACGGCTCTGGCTCTTTTCCTGATACATGCCGGCATCGGCGTGTTTGAGTAGCTGCGTGCTGTCCTCACCATGATCCGGGTAGTGGGCGGTGCCAATGCTGGATTGGATGTCCAGCTTGGCCTGGTCAACCAGCAGGGGTTCGCAGAGTGCGGCGCGGATCTTTTGCGCCACGAGCTCGGCGTGTTCGGGCAAGTCCACGTTTTCAAGCAGTACCACAAATTCGTCGCCGCCGATGCGGGCGACGGTGTCGGATTCGCGCACGCATGTCACCAGACGCCGTGCCACTTCCTGCAGCAGCAGATCGCCGGTGGCATGGCCAAAGGTGTCGTTGACCTGTTTGAATCCGTTCAGATCCAGATACAACAAGGACATCCGCCCCTGCTCGCGCCTGGCCCGGGCAAGAGTCGTTTTCAGGCGGTCTTGCAGCAATGCCCGGTTAGCCAGGCCGGTAAGGTCGTCGTATTGCGCCATGTGCTGCAAGCGGCAATACAGCTGCTTGCGCTCGACGGCGGTGGCCACCTGGGTGGAGACAAATTGCATCAGTTCTTTGTCGGCGTCGGTATAGTGCCTGCCGCCGCCGAGCTCCTTGAGTATCAGCGCGCCAGCGATGCTGTTCTGGGCATTGAGCGGCACCCCCAGCCAATCGCCGATCTGGCCCGTTTGCCCGGACGTTGAGGCGAGGCTTTCCGATGCACGCAGCAGCGGCAGGCCGATTCCGACGACTTCCTGCGCAAACGCTTCAACCGCGGGCAGCTCGTCGGGTTGCTCCTGGCCGAATTGGTCGGCATGGTAAGGAAAATTCAGCCGCCCGTCTTTTTCGTCGCGCAGCGCAACCGCAAAGCGATGTGCCGGGAGCATGATGCCGATGATCAGGTGGATTTGCCGGAACAGGTCAAGCAGATCGTCCGCACCGTGAGCGGCCTCGGAAATCGAATACAGCTGTGCCTGCCTGGCCTCGGCCTGCTTGCGGCGGGTGATGTCGTGGGCGATGGCAATCCGCACCTGGTTTTCTTCCGACCAGCGGGCCGACCACATGATGTGGACAATCTGGCCGTCCTTACGGATGTAGCGGTTCTCGAAATGCAGGCTGGGGTTGCCCGACATGATCTGCTCGGCGGCGAGCAAGGTGCTTTCCCGGTCTTCCGGCGCAACCAGATCGATCATCGGCTTGCCGATGACCTCCTCCGGCCGGTAGCCGAAGATCCGTTCGTAGGCAGCGCTGACATAGATGTAATGGCCCTCCCGGTCGACCACGCAAACGGCGTCGAGCAGAAGATCGACGAAACTGGCCAACGGCGCGTAATTATGAGGTGCCACGGAGTTGCATCTCCTTTTTCGTGCTTCAGTATGAATCAAATTACGGATTTCATCGGGCGCTTTCGCGCTAGCGCAGCCTGCGCGGCTTGCAGGCCGATGCGATTCAAACCTCAAACAAACTGCCCCGCTGCATAGCCCGAGGCCCACGCCCACTGGAAGTTGAAGCCGCCGAGCTGGCCGGTGACGTCGACCACTTCGCCGATGAAATACAGTCCCGGTTGCTTCTTGCTTTCCATGGTTTTTGACGACAGCTCGTCGGTGTCGACCCCGCCGCGGGTGACTTCGGCCTTCTTGTAGCCAACCGTGCCGCTGGGGCGGAAGCGCCAGTGGTGGGCGGCTTGCGCCAGGTTGCGGATTTCGCGCTCGTCGTATTGGCGCAGCGGTTTGTTGACGCCGTGGCTTTCCACCCACGCCAGGGCAAATCGGTGCGGCCAGAATTGGTCGAGCCAGTTGGCGAGCAGTTTGTCCTGCTGCCGGCGTTGTTCCAGCAGCAGCGCTTCGAGGTCTTGATCCGGCAGCAGGTTCAGCTCCAGCCAGTCGCCGGGGTGCCAGTAGTTGGAGATTTGCAGGATGGCCGGGCCGGACAGGCCGCGATGGGTGATCAGCACTTGCTCGCGGAAGCTGGCGCCGTTGCACGACACCGTGGCTTCGAGCGAAATGCCGGCCAGCGGTTGCAGGCGTTCGATGTCTTCGGCGGCAAACGTTAGCGGCACCAGCGACGGCGCCAGCGGCGTGACGTTGAGGCCGAATTGTTTGGCGATTTCGTAACCGAAGCCGGTGGCGCCGATCTGCGGAATCGACAGGCCGCCGCTGGCGATCACCAGGCTGTCGGCGCTGAACGGGCCGTTGCTGCTGTCGAGCCAGTAGACGCCGTCGTAGCTGATGGCGTTGACCTTGCACGGCATCGCCCACTGCACGCCACTGTCGCGACATTCCTGCTGCAGCATATCGATGATCTGCTGCGCGCTGTCGTCGCAGAACAATTGCCCGAGCGTTTTTTCGTGAAAGGCAATGCCGTGTTTGTACACCAGTGCCAGAAAATCGTTGGGAGTGAAACGTGCCAGTGCCGAGCGGCAGAAATGCGGGTTGTGCGACACATAGTTGCTGGGTTTGACGTCGAGATTGGTGAAATTGCAACGGCCGCCGCCGGAGATGCGGGTTTTTTCCGCCAGCTTGCTGGCGTGGTCGATGATCAGCACCTTGCGACCACGCTGGCCGGCGGTGGCGGCGCACATCATGCCGGCCGCGCCGGAGCCGATGATGATGACGTCGAAATGGCGGGCTACAGGCATGACGGGCTTT
>CALMFQ010000661.1 GCA_937863215.1 uncultured Pseudomonadota bacterium | reverse complement strand
GCAGCAGCGATATCGCCGGCTGCAGCGGCAACGCGGTCCACGGCGCCGCAGCGGCAGGCATCAGCCGCGCCAGCAGCTGGGTGAATGCCGCTTGCGACAGCCGGCTGCTGCCATCCATGCCGACCGCGCTGCGCCGCAGGCGGATCGTCATTACCGCATCCGGGTTGGCGCCGTCGTCGATTGCGACTGGTGCGGGAAGCGCGATGATCGGCCAGCCCTGGGCGCCGCTGGTGGCTTCGGCTACCTGCTCCAGTGCATGCCAGTCGATATGGCTGTCGGACAAGTGGTTGGCCCGGCCGCACCACCCGGCATCGCGTATGGCGCCGCGTGCAGCAACGACGTCGAGGCGGGCGGGCAGGGCGCCCGGGTCGTTGCACAGTGCCAGCAGCAGGTCGGGGTGTTCGGCTTCGGCGCTGCCGAAATCGTCGTCGCGATCCAGCCCCAGCAGTGCGGCAATCGCGTTGTCGCTGGCGCCGGCAACCAGGTGCAGCGGCCAGTTGGCTACCCGCGCAGCAAATGCCAGCGCGGCGGCAGCGTGGCCGACGTCGTGCTGGCAGTAACGGAATGCGCGTTCGCCGTATTTCCAGGCTTCGCGCCAGTGGATCGAGCTCAGTCCGAGCAGCGCCGGTACCGCCGGAAACAGCACCTGTAACGCCGCCAGGCCGGTGGAGCCAAAGCTGGCGCGGCGTTCCAGCGCATGTTCGCGCGGCGCATAGTGGTATACGCCGGGCTGCAGTTCGTCATCGATAGCCTGCAACAGCACCACGTAGCCCTCGGTCGGGTGCAGATTGCCGCTGGACGGATTGTTGCGCAACGGCCAGCGGTTGCCTTCGAACTCTTTCCATGCCGACAGCCCCAGCCCCAATTCGAGCATGGCACCGAGCGCCGCCCGGTCGAGCGCGGCCGGTGGCGTGGCCGGCTGGTACAACTGTTGATAACGGATGCCGCCATGTTGCGCGAACGGCAGCGCGACCAGCGGGCTGCCGGCAAAACGCCGGAACGGATCGGGTTGATTGGCCCAGTCAAGCTGGCCGGGGCCGGGGGCGTAGCGCTCCGGCAGGTGTTTACTCAGGCGGTGGTAATGGCGGACGGTGGCCAGGTCGGCGTGGTGCATTGTGTTTCCGTTGAAAGTGAAAGCCTTGAACCACAGAGGGCTCAGAGAGCCCGGTGCCGCACAGAGTAAAGGCGAGTGGCAATTGAGGCAATCGACCCGTTCCGCATTGAACCAAGTACCCGCTACGCTTGGCGATTCAAGCCTGGTCGGAGCGTGGATCGTGCGTCAGTTGTTGCAGCAGGCCATGTTCAAACGTTAACCAGTCGGCTGTTGTCGCATCGGCAATCAATTCACAACGGCTGTCGCGGCGCCAGGCAATCGCTTGCCAGTCGTGTTCCGCTGGCGTCCAGTTCAGCCACCACCAGCGCTCGCCACAGCGGAATACGCCCTTGGCGCGTTGCAGCGCGATGCCTTGCCCGGCGGCGAAGCCGGCCAGTGCCTCGGCCCAGTGTTTCAGGCCACGCAGGCTGAACTGGAAATCGGCGCTGAACAGCCAGCCGCAACTGCTGCTGTCCAGCCCCTGTGCTGTGCGGCGCAGCAGCGGGTTTGCCGCATCGGGCGCCAGCAGGGGCGCTTCTGCCGTTTGCGGTTGATTGCCTCGGTGCGCGTCCGGGTAGCTGGCTGCGCGCTGTTGGCGTGGCTGCCAGTCGAGCCACGCCGGATCGAGCCGGCCGTGTTCGATGTTGGCAAGCAGTTGCTTGGGCGGATACAGCCCGGCGGCAGCCTGCTGGAATTGCGCCAGCGTCGCCGCGTCGGCGCGGTCGCATTTGTTTGCGACCAGGATGTCGGCCAGCGTGATCTGGTCGGCGTACACCGGGTGCTGACGGTAGCGCGGGTCGAGAAACTGCGCCGGATCGACCAGTGTGATTACCGCGTTCAGTTGCAGTGCCTTGGCCAGTCCCGGCTCGCGCAGGCTGTCGATGATGCCCGCCGGGTGGCCGAGCCCGGTCGGTTCGATCAGCAAGCGGTCCGGGCGCTCGCGCAGCAGCCGCGTCAGCGCCACCCGCAACATTGGCCCGCTGGTGCAGCAGATGCAGCCGCCCGCCACTTCGCGGATCGCCACACCATCTTCGCCGGCCAGTGTCGCGCCGTCGATACCGATCTCGCCGAATTCGTTGACCAGCACCGCCCAGCGCTCGGCGGCCGGCTTGTGTGCCAGCAGATGGCGGATCGCGGTGGTCTTGCCGACACCGAGAAAGCCGGTGATCAGCGTAGTGCCGACGGGGCTGGCAGCTGGCTGGTACATGCGTCTATTTAGCCGCAGCGGCCGGCAGCGAAATGAACGGTGTGGCGCCGCCGTTGACTTGCGGCAACTGGCCGTCCCATTTTTCGATGGCTTTCAGCTGTACATATTCGGTGCCGCCCTGGGCGCGGATTGCGTCGGCCTGGATGCGGATCGCCTCGGCTTCGGCCTTGGCCATTGCCACTTTCTGTTCCGCCTCGATCTTGATCCGTTCCAGATCGTTTTTCGCCTTCAGCGCGTTCTGCTCGGCGGTCTGCTTGGCTTCGATCGCGTGGTCGAACGAAGCGCTGAACTGGAAGTTGGTGATCTGGATCGCCTCGACGACGATGTTGTAGCTTGCCAGCTGATTGCGCAGCGCTGCTTCGACATCGCGCTTCACGTCGTCGCGCTTGGCCAGCAACTCTTCGGCACTGAAGCGCGCCACTACTGCCTTGACCACCTCCTGAATGCGTGGATCGATCACCTTGTCTTCGACATTCAGACCGACACGGCTATAGGTGTCGCGCAGCGATTCCGGCTTGAGGTGATAGTTGAGTGCCACCTTGGCGTTGACCCGCTGCAAATCCTTGGTGCCGGCATCGGCCGGGCTTTCGGCTTTCAGCGTGCGTACGTCGACGAACACAGTGCTGTCGACGAATGGGATCTTCATATGCAGACCTTCGGATTCGATCGATTGAATCTGGCCGAAGCGCAGCACGATGGCGCGCTGGCCCGAGGTGACGGTGAAGAAGCTGCCGGACAATACGCTCAGACCGATAATGGCGACGATTGCGGCGGGAATGAGTTTCAGCAATTTATCCTGCATGGCCTTGCTCCGTGGATGAAGTGATCGGTACTGTTGAGATTAGCCGCCGCTGCGGCCGGTGCATATCGGAAAAAACCGGAGATAGCGCGCGGAAAAGCCGCAGTAGTGCGGCTACGGCTGTCAGTGAGCGTGCCGGTACAACTCGATAACGCTGCTCAGATCGCGCTGGGCGTTGTCGCCGGCGGCGTGCAGGCGCATCAGCTGATTGGCCAGCCCGGCCAGCGGTGTGCTGTTGCCGGTTTCGCGTGCCAGTTTGACCGCGTTGTCGAGGTCTTTCAGCAGCGTGGCGACTTTCCACTGTACCGGCTCGAAATGCTCGTCGGCCATGCGTGGCGCAAGGATCTGCAGCGGCAGCGAATCGGCAAAACCGCCGGCCAGCGCCGGCGCCAGCAGGCTGGCATCGACCCCGGATTGCTGTGCCAGCGCTACCGCCTCGGCAATCAGCATGGCGTTGGCGGCGACGATCAACTGGTTGCAGACCTTGGTGACCTGGCCGCAGCCGACCGGACCCATGCGCGTCAGCCGCTGCGACAACGCCGCTGCCACCGGTCGCAGCCGCTCGACATCGGCCGCGTCGCCGCCGGCCATGATCACCAGCTTGCCCGACTCGGCGCCGCCGACACCGCCGGACACCGGTGCATCGACCCAGTGCATGCCGCATTGCAGCTGCAGCCGCGCGGCAAAGTCGCGGGTTGCCGCCGGCTCGATGCTGGAAAAATCGACCAGAAGCTGATCGCTGCGACCGTATGCCGCCACGCCAGCGCTACCGAACACCACTTGTTCGACCGCTGCGGTGTCGGAAACGCACAGCATGACGATATCCGCCTGCGCCAGCAGTGCGCCGATATCCGCCGCCAGCGTGGCGCCCAGGCTCAGCAGCTCGGCGCATTTGTCGGCCGAGCGGTTCCACACCGCCAGCGGATAACCGGCCGCCAGCAGCCGTTTGCCCATGCGCTGGCCCATCAGGCCAATGCCGATAAAACCGATTCTTTCCATTTATCCCGATTCCGTTGGTTCAATTCCGGCTTCAGCCGCAAGCCTGATTGTAGAACGCCCGCAGCACGCTGACCGAATTGCCATCGCGCATGACGTGGCCGCATTGCTCCGGCGCCTGCGTCCGCATGGCTGGAAAGCGCACCGGCATTGGCTTGCAGGGCGGGCTGCAAGCCAGTATAGGTGCGGCTTGCAGCCCGATAGCCTGCCGGGGCTGATGTGCGCTGCTGTGACAATGAAAAAACGGCATTCCCTGTCCGGGAATGCCGTTTTGCCTTGGGGCGGCGCTATCAGGCGCCGGCGGCGGGTTTCAGTTCGACCACGTTGCTGGCCGGTGCACCGGACGGGGTCAGTGCTGCGTCGGCAACCGGTGCGGTTTCCGGTGCGGCTTCTGCTTGCGCTTTGGCCTTGGCGGCTCGCGGTGCACGCGGTTTGGCGGCTGGCTTGGACTTGGCGGCCGGTTTGGCTGCCGGCGCTTCGTTTGCGTCGCCAGCTTCCGCTTCGGCTGTTTTGGCCGCTGTGCGCTTTTTCGCCGTTGTAGTCTTGTCTACCAGTGCTGCCGGCTTGGAGCCTTTCCAGGTCTTGCGCGCTTCACGGGCACGCTCAACCACCTTGGCAATGGCTTCGTCGCTGAATACACCGTTGACACCGGAAATGGCCGACAGCTTCATGCCGTGCTTCAGGCCCAGCTTGTAGATTTCCTTGACCTTTTCCCACTCGGTATCGCGGCCGATGGTGAATACCTCGAAGCGGCCTTCCAGCGCCAGTACGATGGTTTCTGCCAGGCAGGCGTATACCACGTTCGGTGGCAGGCCGATGTCTTTCAGGCCTTTCACCTTGGTCGGCAGTTCGATTTCACCGGATTCGATTACCAGCACGTCCGGACGTTTGGCTACGTCTTCCGGCGGCAGGTCGAGCGGGCGGGCCACGTCGGTGATCACGCAACCCGGCTTGACCTTGGTGATGTCGAGAATCGACTTGCCGGCGCCGGAGGTGCTGGTAACGATCATGTCCATATCGCCCAGCAGATCGTTGTAATCGATGCTGCAGTAAACGCGGGCATCCGGCGTGTCCTGCAGGATCGATGCCTTGAGCTCTTCCAGCTTGTCCATGCTGCGGCCGGCAAGGTATACCTCGTCGAACGACATTGCCAGCAGGCGGGCGCTGACCGAGCCGATCGAGCCGCTGGCACCGATCACCATGGTTTTGGCGGCCACTTTCTTGTTGTGCGGGTTCAGGTGCACCAGGCCCATGCGGCGCATTGCATCGGCAGCGGCCCACAGCGCGCCGGACGCCGAGTAGCTGTTGCCGGTGGTGATCGGCAGGTCGGAACGGCGCGCCACGGTAACGCCGGCATCGCCGACCACCTTGGTGAATGCGCCCAGGCCCATGATCTGCGCCCCCATTTTCTCCGCCATCTTGGCTGCCGCCAGCAGACGGCGGTAGGTGAATTCGGGGCTGTGCGCCAGCATTTCCTTCGGCGTGCCGCCGACGGTGATCAGCCAGCCTTCCGCTTCGGCGCCGGTCGGCGAGACGATGTTCTCCATCTTGAAGTAGACGATCGGCGGCATGTGCGCGGCGAGCTTTTCCACCCGGTCCATGATGAAAGCCGGGGTGTACTTGGGCAGCGGCGTGCCTTTCTTGATGAATTCCTGGCTCAGCGGATGAATCACGAACGCGAAACGGCGGATGTTGCGGAATTTGCCGGTCGGGTAGAGCAGGCGCGGCTTGATGTCGAGTTCGCTGATGATCTCGTGCAGGTCGTCATCGGAAATTTCGTGCGGGTCCTTGTCCAGCTTGGCGAGGATCATCGCTTCCAGGATGTAGGTGCCGCATACCTGGTCAAACAGTTTGGGTGAAACGTCGATGACCAGATTGACTTCGTGCTGCCTGAAGAACTCCAGGCGGTCGTCGTCGATTGCCGAGGTGATCAGCGTCTTGCCCTTGAGGTTTTTCGAATTCGCCACCGCCTTGATTTCGGCAAAGGTGCCGACGATCACGTGCGATTTGACCACTTCGGCTGCCACACGCTTGTTTTTCAGCATGCTCAGTGCGTTGCCGAGAATCTGGCCCGGCATGTTGTTGAGCAGCAGTTCGCTGCCGCGTGCGTACAGTTCCAGTTGGCTGAGCGAGTTCAGCGTCAGCAGCGAGCCGGTCTGGAATACCGGATCGGCGAAAGTGAGATTCTGGGTGTATTCCGACATGGCGACGGCGAGGTCGTAGTTGCGCATGCCGGAGAGGAACAGCACCAGATTGTTGTTGAAGTAGTT
>CALMFQ010000660.1 GCA_937863215.1 uncultured Pseudomonadota bacterium | reverse complement strand
GCCAGCACATCCACTCTGCTGGATGGTACGGAAATCCTGCGCAATGAGGCCGGCACCGGCTGGGCCAAAGTGGAGTTTACCACTCTGCCGTTGCTGAAAGGTACTTACAACGTCTCGGCGCATCTGCTGTGCGAACGCGGCTTGCATCTGTATGAAACCGCAGCATTTGCGGCACTGATTGACGTAGAGCAACAGGATTGGGAACAGGGGGTATTCCGCATTCCACGGCGCTGGCACGCCGGGCCGGCAGCAGAATCCAGCCCATCCGACGGCGATGGCAGCGGCGATCAGGAGCAGGATTTATTGACCTGGCTTGGCCGGCACACCCATGGTCTGCCACTCGGTGCGCGCATCATTCCGCCAGTCGACCCGCTCGGGGATGTCGCCGCACAACAGCTACTGGAGCGTTTCGGTTTTCGCCGGGCCAATACCGGCTCGCCAGAATGGATACGGGAACAGGTGCCGAACTGGCTACCGGAATGGCTGCCCGCCAATCGCGCATTCGAATGGCAGGAGTTATTCGAAGCAACATTCGGGTACGCGACCAATGCCCGGCACTTTCGCTGGAAATATCGCGATGCCAAACACCCGGGCATCGGGTTGCGTGATGCGGCAGGCAAACTGATCGCATTCTATGGCGGCATGCCGCGACACATCAGCTATCTGGGCACAGCGGCAATGGCGGTACAAATCGGGGACGTGATGGTTCACCCGAGCGCACAAGGCATTCTCAGCCGCAACGGCCCATTCAGGCGCAGCTGCGCCACCTACATTGAACGAGCCATCGGCAGCGGGCGAGACCATCTGCTGGGATTCGGCTTTCCCGAAGCACGCGCGCTGCGACTGGCGGAAAAACAGCAGCTGTATGCGTGCGTCGATGAGATCCACGAACTTGCGTGGACGACGCAACAGCCGGGCAGGAACTGGCTGTATGCCGTGCGGCCGTTACAAGCAGGACAATACGGGCAGATCGACCGGCTCTGGACCGAAATGGCTGCGCATTTCCACGACGCCATCATCGGCGTGCGCGACGCGGCCTGGTTCGATGCCCGCTACCGCCAACACCCCGAAACACCCTACACACTCTGGCTGATACAGCACCGGCTGACCCGCAAACCGATCGCCGCCTTCGTGTTACGGGAACGGGCAGACGAGTCGATGGAATTGATCGACCTGGTCAGCTCCCCGCAGCACTTCAATCTGGTGGTAGACGCTGCGCGGCGCCACGCAGCACGGTGCGGCAAAAAACGGGTCATGGCCTGGATCACACACAGCCAGACACCCCGCTGGACCGACACACATCCACAAACGCACGACACCGGGGTACGCATCCCGATTTCGGTCATTACCCCCGGCCCAGCCATCGAAGATGTACGTAATCGCTGGTGGCTGATGGGCGGCGACACCGACTTCCGCTAAGCCATGCGCATCCTGCACGTCACCCGGGAAAACGACTCCGATCGCCGCTTCGGCATCGGACGCAGCCTTATGCCGGTGATCCGCGAACTGGAAGCAGGCGGACATCACATCCGCTACCTGTATCAGAACGATCTGGGCATGGCGGCACGACGCTGGCAACAACGATTGCTGGCAAAACTGGGGGGGGCGATGCGCTGGCTGTGGGGCGATGCTGGCCCGATACTGCTATACGTCTGGCTGGAGCGGCTGAACATGGGCCGGCTGGCCGCCGGCGTTGCCGCCCGCGAAAATTACGATTGCGTCCACCTGCACGACCCCTGGCTGGCCTGGGGATACTGGCTGAGCCGGCCATTCTACGGCAACCGGCAAGCGCGCTGGGGCGTTACCGAGCACGGCTTCGGCAGCTATACACAAGCTACCCGGGAAGAAGGCGTGAACTACAGCAACCGACTGTTGCGCTGGCATCATCGGCTGGAGCGCATCATCCTGGCCCGTGCCGACTGGGTCGCCTGCCCTACCGAAGCGGCGCAAACCCAATTGCAAAGAGACTTGCAGATCACCGGGCAACCTCCGCACTGGAAAGTCGTCAGCCATGCACGGCCTGAGCTTCCCCTCCAGCCCAAACAGGCTGCCCGCGCTGCGCTCGGCTGGCAGGATACGGATTTCCACCTGCTGGCAATCGGGCGTATCGCTCCGGTCAAACGTTTCCCGTTGCTGATTGAAGCCTGTATTGCCACGCAACGCCCGATGCACATCACCATCCTCGGCAACGGAGATGTGACGCCGTTGCAGCAGCAACTGGACCGTGCCGGCGCCAGCTGGATCAGGCTGCAGGCCTTCAGCGCCGATCACGAACTGCTGGCAACCCACCTGTCAGCGGCAGACCTGTATGTCAGCACCTCGCTGAACGAATCGTTCGGTCTGGCCAATGTTGAAGCTCTTGCACACGGTCTGCCAGCAATCTGCACGGCGGTCGGAGGTGTGGCGGAGGCAACCAGAGGGGGGGCGTGGCTGATGCCCGGGAACGGGGCGGCACTTACCCTCGCTATCCAGACCCTGTATGATGATGCGTTTTTATGCAAAAAATGGTCCAGCGCCGGAAAGCGGTGCGCTTCTGAATTACCCGACGCCAAGGCTGTTGCCGCGCAATATGAATGTCTTTA
>CALMFQ010000659.1 GCA_937863215.1 uncultured Pseudomonadota bacterium | reverse complement strand
CGGGGAAAAAGATCGATGGCCGCTCCGATCTGTTTTCGCTCTGTTCGACGCTGTTCCAGCTACTGTGCGGGCAGTTGCCGTTCAGTGGCGATTCGATGGCCGAGTTGATGTTCCGCATTGCCAACGAGGCGCACCCGGATATCCTTGCCTTGCGCCCGGAGCTGCCGCCGGCGCTCAAGCTGGTACTGGACAAGGCGTTGGCAAAAAATGCCGATGAACGCTTCCAGAGCGGTGCCGATTTTGCCAACGCGCTGCGCCGCTGTGTGGCGATGCTGAAGGAGAGTTGATGCAGAATCTCGGCAGGGCGCTGGAAATGGCATGCCTGAGCGATTCAGGCCTGGTACGCGATCACAACGAAGATGCGGTGAGCATCGATCCGGAATCCGGTTTTGCCGTGTTGTGCGACGGTTTGGGCGGCTACAACGCCGGCGAAGTGGCGAGCGGTATGACCGTGAGCCTGGTAGCGCAGGGCTTGCGCCAGGGGCTGCAGAATCTGCCGCCGCAGCAGCTCGACCTCACCAGCGGCAAGCTCAATGCCTACCGGTTGCTGGAACAGCAGATCCAGATTTCCAACGCCGCGGTGTACGAGGCGGCGCAAACCCAGCCGCAATGTGCCGGCATGGGAACGACCATCGTTGCTACGCTGTTTTTCGACAACCGGGTATTGATCGGCCATATTGGCGATTCGCGCTGTTACCGGCTGCGTGGCGACGAGTTTGTCAGCCTGACCCGCGATCATTCGCTGTTGCAGGAGCAGATCGACCTTGGCCTGGTGAGCCCGGAGGATGCGCGTAACGTCGACTACAAGAATCTGGTGACGCGTGCTCTGGGAATCGAGCCGGAAGCCGAGCCGGATTTCGGTGAGTACACGGTAGAGCCGGGAGATGTCTATCTGCTTTGTTCCGACGGGCTGAACGATATGGTGGAGGATCACGAAATTGCCGACATCATCGGTGCGCTGCGCCTCGATTTGGCCGTCGCGGCACAGCAGCTGGTACATAGCGCCTGCGATTACGGCGGGCGCGACAACGTGTCGGTGATCCTGATCCGGGTAAAGGAAGCCTTTCCGGCCGTACAGGGCTGGTTCCCCTGGCTGTTTTCCTGGTTTGGCGGCAGTCGTGGCGACAATTGAGTTTTGATGGCGCACAACAACAGGAAATTGAATCGAAATATTGGATGGAGAAGAACATGTCACGGCTGATTCTCAGTCTGGATGGCCAGGTGCTGAAGGAAATCAAACTCGACAAGGAGCGGCTGAGCATCGGCCGCCGCCCGCACAACGATCTGCAGATCGACAATCTGGCGGTCAGTGGCCAGCATGCGCTGATCACCACACTGGGTCACGATTCGTTTCTCGAAGATCTGGACAGCACCAACGGTACCTCGGTCAACGGCAGCCCGGTCAAGAAATATCACCTGCATGACGGCGATCTGATCGAGATCGGCAAATACAAGCTCAAATACACGCGCGAAATGAGCGATGGCGCTGAGACACCGGATCTGGGCGCAACGCTGGTCATGCGTACCGGCATCGCCGCAACACCGATTGGCGATACGGTGGCGCTGGGCGAAAAGCAGCCCAAGGTCGTCGCACCGCCGGAGGCGCTGTTGCGCGTCGGCACTGGCCCCAATGCCGGCAAGGAGCTGCCGCTGAGCAAGGAGTCGACGCGCTTCGGCAAGCCGGGGGTACTGGTGGTAGCGGTGCTGAAACGCCCGCAGGGCTATTTCCTGCAGCATCTGGAAGGCGAACAGCGCGCCGCGGTGAACGGCCATCCGGTTGGCGATCAGCTCTATCCGCTGGTGCATCGCGACAAGGTCGATGTCGCCGGTATCGAACTCGAAGTCGTATTCAAGTCCTGATCCGCTGCGATGGCGCTGCGTTCGCTGCGGTTGAAGATCCACTGGCAGCTGGGCCTGAGTGTGGCCTTGCTGCTGATCCTGATGCTGCATGTCCTGGGCGGGCGTTTCGAGATTCCGCTGCTGTCGCGGCTGGAGTGGGTGCTGTACGACGCCCGCATGGCAGTAACCATGCCGCAGGGCGTGGACAACCGTATCGTTATCGTCGATATCGACGAACGTAGCCTGGCCGAACTGGGGCGCTGGCCGTGGAGCCGCGACAAGCTGGCACGGCTGGTGGATCGGCTGTTCGACCAATATCGCATCGCCGTGCTCGGTTTCGATATCGTGTTCGCCGAGCCGGATACCAGCTCCGGCCTGCCGGTGCTGCGTCAGCTGGCGCAGCAGCAGTTGTCGGGCTCGGCCGAATTCCGCCACGCCCTGGCCGGTCTGACGCCGCAGCTCGATTATGACCGGTTGTTCGCTGCCAGCCTGGGCAAGCGGCCCACTGTGCTCGGCTATTATTTCAACCGCGACAACGACAATCACTATGGCGTACTGCCCAAGCCAGTGCTGCCGGCGGCCCAATTGCTCGATAGCGGCGAAAGCCTGGGCGAGGAAATCGGTTACGGTGCCAATCTCGCGCCGTTCATGCAGAGCGCAGCGGCAGCCGGGCATTTCGTGCCGCGCCCGGACGACGATGGCGTAACCCGGCGGGTGCAGATGCTGGCGCGTTATCAGGGGCAGTTGTACGAACCGCTGTCGCTGGCATTGGTGCGCGCCTATCTGGATTTCCCGCCGCTGCGGCCGCTATACCCGGCTGGCGTCAAGCGCGGCGATGGCTATGCCAGCCTGGAGCGGCTGCAGGTCGGGCCGCTGTCGATTCCGGTGGACGCCGGCGGCAACGCGCTGATTCCGTTTCGTGGCAAGGCGTACAGCTTCCCGTATATTTCCGCTGCCGATGTGTTTTCCGGCAAGGCGGCTGCCGAGCAGCTACGCGGTCGTATTGTTCTGCTTGGCACCTCTGCCCCGGGCCTGAAGGATTTGCGCGTTACGCCGGTGCAGAGCGTCTATCCCGGGGTGGAGATTCATGCCAACCTGATCGCCGGCATGCTCGACCAGACCATTCCGCACCGGCCGGCCTACCTGCTTGCCGTTGAGCTGTTACTGTTGCTGGCGGCAGGCGCCGCGCTGACGTGGATTTTGCTGAATTCCGGCCCGCTGGTGGCGTCGCTGGCGACACTGACGATTACCGTTGCCAGTGTCGGCTTCAACCTGTTGCTGTGGGGCAGATGGAATGTGGCGCTGCCGCTGGCCAGCACTCTGCTGCTGATTGGCGGCCTGTACAGCATCAACATGACCTGGGGCTATTTCTTCGAAACCCGCCGCAAGCGGCAAATGGCGTCGCTGTTCGGCCGCTACGCCCCGCCGGAACTGGTCGAGCGCATGAGTGCCGACCCCGAAAAATACACCATGGAAGGCCAGAGCCGTGAGCTGACGGTGCTGTTTTCCGACGTGCGCGGCTTTACCTCGCTGTCGGAAAACATGGAACCGAAAGCGCTGGCACGGCTGATGAACGAATTCCTGACTGCATTGACGCAGGTGATCCGCGAGCGCTATCTCGGCACCATCGACAAGTACATGGGCGATTGTGTGATGGCGTTCTGGGGCGCGCCGTTCGATGAGCCGCGCCATGCGCGCCAGGCGGTGCTGGCGGCACTGGAGATGCAGCAAGCGATTGCCGCGCTCAACCCGGGCCTGCAGCAGCAGGGCTGGCCGGCATTGCAGATCGGTATCGGCATCAATACCGGCAGGATGACGGTGGGCGACATGGGTTCGCGGTTCCGCAAGGCGTATACGGTAATGGGCGATTCGGTGAACCTGGCATCGCGGCTGGAGGGCATCACCAAGTTTTACGGCGTCGGTGTCGTGGCGGGAGAGGCAACACGCCTGGCAGCCGATGACGTGGTGTTCCGCGAACTCGACCGGGTGCGGGTCAAGGGCAAGCTGGATGCGCTGGTCATCTACGAGCCGCTGGGTCTGGGCAACGATTTGCCGCAGCAGCTGCAACAGGATGTCGCCAGCCTGCAACTGGCGTTGCAGGATTATCGTGCCCAACGCTGGGATGCCGCCGCGACGCGCTTCGACGAATTGCACGACCGTTATCCGCAGGATCGACTATACCAACTGTATCTACATCGAATCGCCGAATTTCGCCGCACCCCACCCGGTGCCGACTGGGATGGCGTGCATGAATTCGACAGCAAATAATGGCGACATTGACCGTACTGGGGTGCAGTGGCGGAATCGGCAAGGATTTGCGCACTACCTCGCTATTGGTGAACCAGCGCACACTGATCGACGCCGGCAGTGGCGTTGGCGATCTGAGCCTGGAGCAGATGGCTGCCATCGATCAGGTGTTTCTCACCCATTCGCATCTCGACCATATCGCCATGCTGCCGCTGATGGTGGATACCGTCGGTGCGCTGCGTTCCGTGCCGCTGACTGTCTATGCCTTGGCGCAAACCTGTGCCGTGTTGCAGCAGCATGTTTTCAATTGGCTGATATGGCCGGACTTTACCCGAATTCCCGATACCGACCGGCCGTTCATGCGGCTGGTTCCGCTTGTCGTCGGGCAACGGTTGGCAATCGAAGCCGGAGTAACATTGCGTGTATTGCCGGCCGAACACACCGTCCCTGCCGTTGCCTACCA
>CALMFQ010000658.1 GCA_937863215.1 uncultured Pseudomonadota bacterium | reverse complement strand
TGGGAGGAGTTCTAAATCGGTCGTTCGCTCAGCGTCGGCGGTATGCTGCCGGCTGGCGCGGCGGTTTGGCGGATGCGCCGCTATGCCGCAGGTGTTTTCTGCGCCGGAGCCCAGCCTGTCGCAGATGCCAATGGTGTGCGGCTCGGCTCAATTCGGCAGCAAGCCGAAAGTGAAATTGCCGAGCCGGTGCAGTCTGCCGCGGCAGGCGATTTCACCCGGCGTGTGGCGCTGCAGGGCAAGCAAGACTTTTTCCTGCAGCCGGAAACCAGCCCCGGCGGGCCGGAAGAGCCGCAGCGTACGTTGGTGGTGTTGATTAACGGACGACTCGATCAGCGCATACTTCGCGATCATCAGGAGGCATGCGCCGATCTCCAGTACGCCGCCGACGCTTCGGTAGATCAATTGTGCGCCATCGTGCAACGCATTGCAGCGGCGACTGGTGCTATCGACGGTGCGGCGCAGGAGATCGCTGCAGGCCACCGGAATCTGCCGGTGCGCACCGAACAGCAGGCCGGTAATCCCGAAGAAGCCGCCAGCCGCATCATTGCCGCGATCGACGGTATCGCTTGCCAGACCAATATTCCTGCCCTGAACGCATCGGCCGAATCTGTGCGCGTCGGCGGGCAGGGTGTGGTCGCGCTTGTCAGCGAGGGATACTGTCCGACACCCCGCCCGGCCTGTACCGCCAAGGAAATCAGGCAGCTGAGCGGTGGCCCGGTTTACCGGCTGGAAAGCGGTGTGCGGCTGGTGGATGACGCCGGCCGGACCATGCCGCAGATGACGCAATCCGTTGCCGCGCTGGGCGAAATGGCGCGGCAAGATTTGCCGGTGCTGCACCCGGCAATGACGAATGGGAGGAGTGCTGAATATGGCGCATGAGCGTATTGCGTCAGTCGAATCCGGTGTGCGTGATTTTCATTTCACTCACCAGGATTTCCTGCGAGTGAAACGCATGATTTACGAGCATGCCGGCATCAATCTCAACGACAGCAAGGAGCAGATGGTTTACAGCCGCTTGGCGCGGCGCCTGCGTGCGTTGGGAATGGAGCGCTTCGAGCAGTATCTGGACTTGCTCAAGCATCCGGAACATAGCGAGTGGGAGCACTTCGTCAATGCGTTGACAACCAATCTCACTTCGTTCTTTCGTGAGGCGCATCATTTCGACATTCTGCATGACTATCTGCACAAGCTGGCGCAGCAGCGGCGTGAAATCACCATCTGGTGTGCGGCGTCATCAACCGGTGAGGAGCCGTATTCGCTGGCGATGACTGCGGTCGAGGCGTTTGGCTCGTTGCGGCCGCCGGTAACGATTCTGGCATCCGATCTGGATACCAATGTGCTGGCCAAAGCCGCCAACGGCATATATACCGAGGACAAGATCGCCCAGCTGTCGGCGGCACGCATCAAGCAGTTCTTCCTGCGCGGGCGCGGCGACAAGAGCGGGCTGGTGCGGGTACGGCGCGAACTGCGCGAGCTGATCACCTACCGGCAGATCAATCTGCTGGATGGCAACTGGCCGGTGCGCGGGCCGCTGGATGCGATTTTCTGCCGCAATGTGATGATCTATTTCGACAAGGAGACTCAACGCGCCATTCTGCAGAAATTCGCACCGTTGCTGCGTAGCGATGGCCTGCTGTTCGTTGGCCATTCGGAGAATCTGCATCATTCGGCCGATTTGTTCCGGTCGTGCCAGAAAACGGTGTATCGCTTGAGCGAGAAAGGCAAGGCCGTCAATGCCTGAAAATTTCGAGGAAGTGCTTGCCCCGACGCTGTATTTCGACAAGCATTTCCAGATGCAGGCGGCGAAAATCCTGCCTGGCGAATACTATGCGACATCGCGCGATATGGTACTGGTCACCGTGCTCGGTTCGTGCGTCGCTGCCTGCATTCGCGACCGCCAGTCGGGCGTCGGCGGCATGAATCATTTCATGCTGCCGGAAAGCAGCCAGGATGCCGATTCGATGGTCGGCCTGCCAACCCGCTATGGTACTTATGCAATGGAAATGCTGATCAACCAGGTGTTGAAAATGGGGGCGCGGCGCAGCAATCTGGAAGCCAAGATCTTTGGTGGCGGCAATGTATTGCGGGGCTTTACCGTTTCCAACGTCGGGCAGAAGAATTCCTTGTTTGTAAAAGACTTTCTCGCACTGGAGCATATTCCGGTGGTTGCCGAAGACTTGCTCGATGTTTATCCACGCAAGGTTTATTACTTTCCGCACACCGGCCGGGTGTTGGTGCGCAAGCTGAAATCGGTACACAACAACACGATTGTCGACCGCGAAAAGGACTACAGCGCGCGGCTGCGTTTCTCCAAGGTGGAAGGCGATGTCGAACTGTTCGATTGATACTGCGGCGCTCCGTCGGCTCGCATGTAAAACGGAATGGGTGCATCGATGAAAGACAGGATAAGTGTCGTTGTCATCGACGATTCCGCGCTGATCCGCAGCCTGTTGAAGGAAATCATCAATGCCCAGCCGGGTATGCAGGTGGTGGCTACTGCGCCTGACCCGCTGACCGCGCGGGAATTGATCCGCAATCTGAGCCCGGATGTGATTACGCTCGATATCGAAATGCCAAGGATGGATGGACTGAGTTTTCTGGAGAAACTGATGCGGCTCAAGCCGACGCCGGTGATCATGATTTCGTCGTTGACCGAATCCGGATCGGAAGCAACATTGCGCGCCCTGGAATTGGGGGCCGTGGATTTTGTGGCCAAGCCGAAAATCGACATTGCCCATGGCATGCAGGAATACGCACAGGAAATCGGCGACAAGATTCGCGCCGCCTCTGTATCGCGGCCACGGCGGCTGGTGGCTGCCGCCGTACCGTCGACCCCGCCGCCGCTGCTGGGCGATATCCCACCGGCACATTCGGCCGATGCGGTGTTACCGATCCGGCGTCAGCAGATCAGCAAGACCGAGAAGCTGATCATTGTCGGCGCATCGACTGGCGGTACCGAGGCGATCAAGGAATTCCTGTTGCCGATGCCCCCCGATGCCCCCGGCATCCTGATTACCCAGCACATGCCGGAAGCGTTTACGCTGTCGTTTGCCAAGCGTCTCGATAGCCTGTGCCGAATCACGGTCAAGGAGGCACAGCACGGCGAGCGCATTCTGCCGGGCCATGCCTATGTCGCGCCGGGCCATTCGCACCTGATGGTCAGGCTCGACGGTGCCAATTATGTCTGCGATCTGTCGCAGGCTCCGCCGGTGAACCGGCATCGGCCATCGGTTGACGTACTGTTCCGTTCCGCTGCCAATTGCCTGGGCAAGAATGCGATCGGCGTGATCCTGACCGGCATGGGTAAGGATGGCGCTGCCGGGATGCTCGAAATGAAGCAGGCAGGGGCTTATAATTTTGCCCAGGATGAAGCCAGTTGCGTGGTATTCGGCATGCCGAAAGAGGCGATTGCCATGGGGGGCGTCGATGAAGTCGTGCCGCTGTCGCAGATGACCGGCAGGGTGCTGGCGTACCTGGCCAGCCTGGGTAGTCGCTCGTTCCGCGTGTGAGCGTTATCGTCGAAGGATTCTGACAGCGGAGCCCGGCTCCGCTGTAGTTTTTTGTAATGGTGCGTATTGGTGAATGGAGACGCAGTAACAATGAAGCCCCTGCCGATACTGGTTGTAGAAGACGATGCAGCGCTGCGCGAGGCGCTGCAGGATACGCTGGAACTCGCCGGCTATCAGGTCGTTGGCGCTGGCGATGGTGAGGATGCGCTGGCGAAACTGAAAACCACGCGCGTCGGGCTGATCATTTCCGATGTGCAGATGCAGCCGATGGATGGGTATACGCTGCTGAAAAAAGCCAAACAACAGGCACCGCAGATTCCGTTTTTGCTGATGACCGCCTATGGCGAGCTGGAAAAGGCGATCGAGGCAATGCGCTGCGGCGCGGCACATTATCTGCTCAAACCGTTCGAGCCGGAGGCATTGCTGTCCGAGGTAGCAAAATATTTATTGCCCGCCAGCGAGGCCGCCAGTACGGAATGGATCGCCGAAGATGCGCGGACCCGTGAGGTGATGGCATTGGCACAGCGTGTGGCTGCGACCGATGCGACGGTATTGCTGGCCGGCGAGAGCGGTGTCGGCAAGGAAGTATTCGCGCGCTTCATCCACCAGCACTCGACGCGCGCCAAAGGGCCGTTTGTCGCAATCAACTGTGCGGCAATTCCGGAACAATTGCTGGAATCGACCCTGTTCGGCCACGAAAAGGGGGCGTTTACCGGCGCATCGCAAGCGCAGGCCGGCAAGTTCGAGCAAGCCGATGGCGGTACCTTGCTGCTCGACGAAATTTCGGAAATGCCCTTGCTGCTGCAGGCCAAGCTGCTGCGCGTGCTGCAGGAACGCGAAGTGGAGCGCGTAGGCGGGCAGCGGCCGGTCAAGGTCAATATCCGCGTGCTGGCAACCACCAATCGCGACATGCCGGCAGAAGTTACCGCCGGACGTTTTCGTGAAGATCTGTATTACCGGCTGAATGTCTTTCCGCTGCATATTCCGGCATTGCGCGAGCGTCCCGGCGACATCCTGCCGTTGGCGCGCCGCCTGTTGCAGCGCTTTGCCCAGCAAATGACGCGGCCGGGATTGGGTTTTTCGCCGGCAGCCGAAGCGAGCCTGCTGGCGCATGCCTGGGAAGGCAATGTGCGGGAGCTGGAGAACGTAGTGCAGCGCGCTGCAATTCTGGCCCCGGCCGATCTGATTGGTCCGGAGCAGTTGATGTTGCCGCCTGCCCAGCCGCTCGCACCCGCAGCGGTGATGCCGGCCGCCGGCTTGGCAATGGATACAATCGAACGGCGCCACATTCTCGATACGCTGGCATCGGTGGGCGGTGCGCGCAGGCTGGCAGCAGAAAAACTGGGAATCAGCGAGCGCACGCTACGCAACAAGCTCAGGCAATACAGAGAGGAGGGCGAAGGTATCTGAGAGGCTTGTTCACGATCTTGCTGCGCCAGTTGAGGGTTGCTCGCAGCAGCGTCTGAGCAGCCAGCAAGATGCGGCTCTGGCGTGCCCGGAGCGATTTGTCGCACCTCCGCTACATTTTTGCGCTGCCGTTGTTGCTTTTTTGCGAATAGCCGCCACCGGAGCGGTGCTTTGCGGGTAGAATTCTTTCGCTACGCTGCGTTGGCTTGCATGAAATCCCCGATCCATTTACCCCGGCCCGTCCGCCATTTCTTTTTGCGCCTTGTCGTCCGGGTCATCCGGGTGATGCATTGGCACGCCCGCCTGCTGTCCCGCATCGCCGCATCGTTGATCCTGCTGGCAGTATTGTTGTGGCTGGGCCTGACATTCTGGATTTTTCCCTCGATCGATAATTACCGGCACGATTTTGCCGACCTCGCCAGCCGCGCGGTGGGCGTCAAGCTGTCGGTCGGCAGTATCAAGGCGCACTGGGAGGATCTGGAGCCGACATTCGAGCTGGGCGATGTAACGCTGCACGACCGGCAGCGCAATCCGGCGCTGCATCTGGATCAGGTCCGGCTCAGTCTGTCGTGGCTGTCGCTGCTGGTGTTCGAGACACGTTTCGCACGTATCGGCCTGGCCGCACCGGAGCTGGTCTTGCGCCGTGATCGTGGCGGCGTGGTCTATCTGGCCGATCTGCCGCTGAATCAGGGCGGCGACGGGCGCTTCGGCAACTGGGTACTGCGTCAGCACCGTATCTCCGTCGATAGGGGGCGGCTGGTCTGGATTGACGAACGCGAGGGTATTCCTGCGCTGCAGATCGACAATGTCAACCTGCGTATCGACAACGTTTTCCGCAATCATCGTTTTGACCTGGTAGGCACACCGCCGCCGGCTCTGGCATCCATTTTCAAGCTGAGTGGTACGCTGCGTGGCCGCGACCTGAACCGGCTGGCTGATTGGTCCGGCGATATCCGTGTCGATCTTGGCTACGCCGACGTAGCTGCCTGGCGTAGCTGGCTGCCGTTGCCGCAGCAGTTGTTGCGTGGCAAGGGCGGAGTTGCCACCTGGTTTGCCTTCGAGGGGCCACGCCTGAAGCAGGGTGTGCTTGAGCTGGATGTCAGCAATGCTGCGTTGCAGTTTGCTGCCGATCTGCCGCAACTGCAGGTGACGCACCTGCGCGGCCAGGCAGAGCTGCGCAGCAAGGATAACGGCAATGTACTGAATCTGAACAATGTCGAACTGCAACTGCAATCCGGCGCTGTGCTGAAGCAGAATTCGCTGTCGCTGGAGCGCAGTGTCGACCGCTCCGGACAGGTCGGCATGCTGGCGATGGCGAGCGATCGTCTGGATCTGGCGACCTGGCTGGCACTGGCGCCGCATCTGCCGATACCCGCCGAGCTACATCGGTATCTGTCCGGCATGGCGCCTGCCGGACAGCTGCAACAGTTTCGCCTTGAATGGCTGCGGCCTGACAGCGATGCAGGCAGTTTCAACCTGGCCAGCAATTTCAGCGAACTGAATCTGCTGCCTGTGGGCAGCATCCCCGGCGTGCGCAATCTGCGCGGCAACATTACCATGGGCAGCCAGGGCGGGGCGCTGAGTCTCGATTGCAGTAACTGTACCGTGTTGTTGCCGCGAGTATTCGTCGAGCCACTGGCGCTGCGCTCGCTGAATGCGCGCCTCGGCTGGCAACGGCGCGGCAACGACTGGCAGATCGATCTGAATTCGGTGCGCATCGACAGCGCCGATGCCCGTGCCAATCTCAACGGTCGTTATACCAGCAGCGCCGGCGGTGCCGGGGTGGCCGATCTGCACGCCGAGCTGCTGCAGGGGCGCGCCGACGCCGTGTGGCGCTACATTCCGCTGAGCGTCGGCGAGAATACGCGTGAGTGGCTCAGAACCAGCCTCAAGGCGGGAATCGCCGATCGTGCACTGATGGTGCTACGCGGGCCGCTGGATGATTTTCCGTGGGACAAGCGCAAGACTGGCCAGTTTCGCGTCGATGTCGAAGCACGCGATGTCGATCTCGAATATGCCGACAAGTGGCCACGTATTGCGCGCATTGGCGCGTCGCTGCTGTTCCAGGGCGATCGCCTGCAAATCAATGCCCGCCAGGGCAATATCTCCGGCAACCGTCTGATGCACACTTCTGCGGTGATTCCGTCGCTGGCAGCCGGCGACAAGCTGCTGATCGACGGTGAGGTGGTTGGCCCGTTGGCAAATTTCCTGCGCTTTGTCGATAACAGCCCGGTCAATGGCATGCTCGATGGTTTTACCCAAGGCACCAATGCCAGCGGCGATGCTCAGCTGCGACTCAAGCTGGATATCCCGCTCGCCAATACCGATGCGACCAGGGTTGCCGGCCAGTTGCTGTTGCAGAACAACCAGTTGCTGCTGGGCAAGGGTATTCCGCCGCTGGATCAGGCGCGTGGCAGTCTGTATTTCAGCGAGCGTGGCGTGCGCTTCAACAACATCAGCGCACGCGCGTTGGGCGGTGGCGTCAACCTGACTGCCGATACCGCCAGGGACGGCACCATTACCATCAATGCCGCCGGCAATGCCGGGGTTGCTGCACTGGCACAGGTTTACGCCGATCCGCTGTGGCGTTTTGCCCGTGGCGAGACGCGCTACCAGCTGGGAATCGCCGTACGCAAGGGGCTGGCCGACTGGTGGCTGGAATCGGGGCTGCAAGGTGTGCAGATCGACCTGCCCGCGCCATTGCGCAAGGTTGCCAGCGAAAGCCGCCCACTGCGGCTGCAGGTGCGCAACATCAGCGATGAACAGCAACGACTGCAGGTGCGTTATGACCAGGCAATGCTGGCCGACCTGCAGTTTCAGCAGCGGAAATTGCAGCGCGGGCAGGTGAGCTTCAACCCTTCCACAGACATTGCCGGCCGTCCCGGTCAGCCGATAGCTTCTGTTTTGCCGCAGCGTAATGCGCTGGCGATTGGCGGCAGCCTGCCGTATCTGAATCTCGATTTGTGGCAACCGGTACTTGGCGCACTGGGCAGCTCCGGTAATAGCGATCTGGTCAGGAGCATCAACGATTTGCGGATCGGCTTGCTGGAAGGGTTTGGCAAGCAACTGCATGAGGTGCGGCTGCTTGCCGCCAGCGACGCGGCCGGCTGGAGCGGCGCGATCCTGGCGCGCGAGCTCGGAGGCAATTTCATCTATGCCGATCAGGATAAGCCACGCTTGCAGGCGCGGTTGAAGAAGCTCAGTTTGCCGTTGCCCGACAGCGCTCTGGAAGCGCCCGCCAGCACCCGGCAGCAGTCGGTCTATCCGGCGCTGGATGTGGAAATTGAAAATCTGCAATATAAAGAGAGAAGCCTCGGCAAGCTGGAACTGCGCGCCGCCCCCAGTGGCGAAGTGTGGCAGATTGACCGCCTGGCCACGCTGGCCGCAGACGGGCGGCTGGAACTGGAAGGCGTATGGAATTATCGTGCCCGGGTGCCGCAGTCGAAAATGACGGTGCGGCTGGATAGCGACGACCTGGGAAAATTTCTCGCCCGTTTCGGTTTTTCCGATACGGTGCGGCGTGGTGGCGCCAAGCTGACCGGTCAACTGGCCTGGAATGGCAGCCCGCATCAGCCGGATGTTGCCAGCATGAGCGGCAGTTTCGATCTGGAGGCAAAGAGCGGGCAGTTCGCCAAGGTCGAACCGGGTATGGGACGATTACTGGCGATTGTCAGTCTGCAGGCTTTGCCGCGCCGCATCACGCTGGATTTCCGCGATGTATTCAGCGAGGGGTTTGCATTTGATTCGCTTGCCGGGCATTTTGAAATGAACCGCGGTGTATTGCGCACCGACAGCTTCAATATCGTTGGTCCGGCGGCGGTGATAGGCATGAAGGGCGATATCGATCTACCCAACCAGTCGCAGGTGCTGAACGTGAAAGTTGTTCCGGTGATTGGCGACAGTGTGTCGATTGCTGCCGGATTCGTGATTAATCCGATGGTCGGCCTGACCGCGCTGGTGTTGCAGAAATTGCTCAAGGACCCGCTTGGCCAGTTGATGGCGTACGAATATCAGATCAGCGGTTCGTGGTCGGATCCGAAAGTAGAGCGTCTCGGCAGTGCCTTGGTGAATGCTGCCAGGCGGGCGCAGCAGGCAAACGATGCTGGCCGGCAATCGCCCGGCCCACACGGCAATTGAAGCGAGGAATACCCATGTCTACCCGAGCCAGAACGAAACCCGACAGCCAGGACAAAACCCGTGCCGGCGCACAGCCTGCAGCGTTGCGGATCGCCGCGATCCAGATGGCTTCCGGGCCCAGCGTGGCCGCCAATCTGTCGGAAGCGGAGATGCTGCTGGAGATGGCTGCGCGGCAAGGCGCGCGGCTGGCAGTGTTGCCCGAATATTTCGCCATCATGGGGATGCGCGATACCGACAAGGTCGACGTGCGCGAGGCAGATGGCACGGGGCCGATCCAGCGCTTTCTTGCCGAGCAGGCAAAGCTGCACGATATATGGATCGTCGGTGGCTCGGTGCCGCTGCAATGCGATTCGCCCGACAAGGTACGCAACAGTTGTCTGGTTTACGACAACAAAGGCAAGCGTGTCGCGCGTTATGACAAGATTCACCTGTTCGGCCTGGATATGGGCAACGAAAGCTATCAGGAGGAGCGCACCATCGAGCCGGGCAATCAGGTGGTCGTTCTCGATACGCCGTTTGGCCGGATGGGGCTGTCGATCTGTTACGACCTGCGCTTTCCCGAGCTTTACCGTGCCATGCAGCCGGTCGATCTGATCGTGGTGCCGTCGGCATTTACCGAAACCACCGGCAAGGCGCACTGGGAAGTACTGGTGCGCGCCCGTGCGATCGAAAATCTGGCCTATGTGGTTGCGGCAGCGCAGGGGGGCTATCACTTGAACGGGCGCGAAACCCACGGCAACAGCATGATCGTCGACCCTTGGGGCGTGGTGCTGGACCGGCTGCCGCGCGGTTCAGGCGTGGTCATCGCCAATATCAATCCGGATTACCAGCAACGCCTGCGCACCAGCCTGCCGGCATTGCACCATCGCACGCTTTGACATGCGTATATTGACGGCCGAACCGGCGCTATTCGTTGCCAGCCAGCTGCGCTTCATCAGTTTTCTGTTACGTTATTGGTGGACACTACTGGTGCTGTGTGGCTTCCTGTTCTGGCATGGTTTCAGGGTTCTGCCACCGCTGCCGCTGTATTTGTCGGGAATCATCCTGGTCGGCGCCGGCAGTTATGGTTTGTTGTTGCGGCTTGATTTACGTGCCAATACGGCCAGCCTGGCGTTCGGATTACTGATTATGCTTGCACTGTGGCCGCTGCGGTTGCTGAGCGGTGCCTATCTACTGGGAGAAAACTGGCAACTGTTGCTGACAGTGCAGTATCTGGCCGGTATTTTTCTGGTATGGGGGTTGGCCGTACCGCTTACTCGCACCGCTCTGAACGGGTTAATATCGAAAAAAACTGAATTTCTGCAGTATGGCGAATCAAAGCCATATCAGCCGCGTGAATTGAAACCGACCCTAGATTTTTCCCGATTGCGTCGCTACCGCGATCGGCAGGAGAACCAGTAATGACCCAGCCATCCACATCGGTAACCGATAGTGCCATTTACATACCGAGCAGTACCGCGCTTTATGATACGGCGCGGGAATGCCTGCTTACCCCGTCCGGCCTCGATGAAAACCAGCTGCAGGATGTGTTCAGCCAGATCATGACGCATCAGGTCGATTATGCCGACCTGTATTTCCAGTACAGCCGCAGTGAGGGCTGGAGTCTGGAGGAGGGTATCGTCAAATCCGGCAGCTTCAATATCGATCAGGGCGTTGGGGTACGTGCAGTTGCCGGCGAAAAGACTGCGTTTGCCTATTCCGACGATATAAGCTTGCCGGCATTGACCCAGGCCGCCATTGCCACGCGCGCGATTGGCCGTCACGGCCACGGCAAACCGGTCGGAGTGTTGGCTCGCCCCGGCAGCCGGGACTTGTATCTGCCGCATGACCCGATCGCCAGCCTCAAGGACGCGGAAAAAGTGGCATTGCTGGAACGGCTGGAGCAGATAACGCGTTCGCTCGACCCTCGCGTCACGCAGGTGATGGCCCACTTGGCGGCAGAATATGAAGTGGTGCTGATCGCGCGTCACGATGGTCTGCGCGCGGCGGACATCCGCCCTCTGGTGCGTCTCAGCTTGCAGGTGATCATTGAGGAGGCAGGGCGGCGTGAGCAGGGTAGCGCCGGTGGCGGTGGCCGTTTTGACTATGCATATTTTACCGATGCAATATTGCACGATTATGCGCAGAAAGCCGTGCACCAGGCGGTGGTGAATCTTTCCGCCCGTCCGGCTCCGGCCGGGGAAATGACCGTGGTACTGGGGGCCGGCTGGCCAGGGATTCTGCTGCACGAGGCGATTGGCCACGGACTGGAAGGCGACTTCAATCGCAAGGGCAGCTCAGCATTTTCCAACCGGATCGGCGAAAAAGTCGCCGCGACCGGCGTCACTGTCGTTGACGATGGAACACTTGCGCGTCGACGCGGCTCACTGAATATCGATGACGAAGGCAATCCGACGCAATGCACGGTTCTGATCGAAAACGGTGTACTCAAAGGCTATCTGCAGGACTCCCTGAATGCGCGCCTGATGGGAATGCCGGTAACCGGTAACGCGCGTCGGGAAAGTTATGCCCATATACCGATGCCGCGCATGACCAATACCTATATGCTGAATGGCGACAAGACGCCGGAAGAAATCATTGCCTCGGTCAAGCATGGTATTTATGCGGCGAACTTCGGCGGCGGGCAGGTCGATATCACCAGCGGCAAATTCGTGTTTTCTGCCGCCGAGGCCTACATGATCGAAAACGGCAAGATTACCTATCCGGTCAAAGGCGCCACGCTGATCGGGAATGGGCCGGACGTTCTGACCAAAGTCAGCATGATCGGCAATGACATGCAACTCGATCCGGGTGTGGGTACCTGCGGCAAGGAAGGGCAGAGTGTTCCGGTGGGCGTGGGGCAGCCGACATTGCGGATTGATGGTGGTCTGACCGTCGGCGGTACTGGTTGAATCTTACCGCATTGCTTGAATCCTGAATTGCCCCGCGACGCGGGGCAATTTTTTTGCCGGCGTAAGCCTAATGAAATCAGGTGGATAGTGGCTGGGTAAGCGTTAGGGGTAAAAATCTTTCGGCAGAGGTGTTGACAGTGTTTGGGGCGGTGCGTATAGTTCGGCCTCTCTGCAGCGACGCAGTCGCAGCGACGGTTAGCA
>CALMFQ010000657.1 GCA_937863215.1 uncultured Pseudomonadota bacterium | reverse complement strand
GAATTGCCTGCCTTTGGTGCGCAGCAATTCGCCCGCGCAGCCAATAAATCAGCGCTTCCCTAAACGTCCCCTCCCGGAAATACTGACGGCCGCTACTGCGGCCGTTTTCATGTGCCAACCCGGGAATATCAGTGCGGTACTTGCGAGAAGAATGCCAGCGGGCCACCCGACGTAATTCCCAGATTGAACACCGGCGGAGCGCATTCGGTGGCGCGGCGCTTCGCGGCGGCGGCCGGATTGCGCTGCAGCAGTTGCTGGAACAGCATCGCCTCTTCCTGGCTGCGAATGATCTCGTGCAACACCTCCAGCTCCTTGAAGCCTTTCACCAGCTTCGGAGTGCTCGCGAACAGGCGCTCAAGCAGATGTTTTTCCGGATGTTCGCCGACCACCATCACCTTGCCGCTGCCGTCGGTCTGCAGATTCACTGCCGGCGGAACGGTGATCGATTGCTCGCGCAACACGCCGGCAAGGTAACGGCCGTAGCGTTCCAACGCCATTGCCGCCCGGCTGCGCACATCGCTCAGATACAGTGCACCCTTGGCCGGATTGCCGATCAGCCGCACCACGGCATCCAGAGTGCTTTCATCGTTCAGTTCGTCGAGATTGCCACTGCCATACATGATTGAAATCCCCGGAAATGGTTACATCCCTGTCACACTTGTTGTTATGTTTTTAGGACGCCAGCATTTGCGGCGCTGAATTCAGTCTAGAAACCCAGCATGTATTTTGCAAAGCACAATTTTGTAAAATTCTATTTACCCGCCAATAGCTTGAGTTCATAAACCAGCTCCAGCGCGGCTTTCGGCGATAGCTCGTCCGGGTCGATCGCAGTCAGCTTGGCAACCAGCGGTGTATCGGCGAAAAACGCGATTTCCGGCTCGCCTGGCGGCAACGGCGTAGCGAACAGATCGCCCTGGATTGCGTTGACAGCGCCTTGCTGTTCCAGCTGCGCCAGATGCTTTTTCGCCGCACGAATCACCGGCGCCGGCACCCCGGCCAGTTGCGCCACCTGCACGCCGTAACTCTGGCTCGCCGGGCCTTCCTGCACCGCATGCAGGAACACGATACTGTCCTTGTGCTCGACCGCATCCAGATGCACATTGGCCACCTGCACGTAATCCAGCGCCAGCCGCGTCAGCTCGAAATAATGTGTGGCAAACAGCGTTGCAGCGCGGTTTTTATCCAGCAACTGACGCGCAATCGCCCAAGCCAGCGCCAGGCCGTCGAAAGTCGAAGTGCCGCGCCCGACCTCGTCCATCAGCACCAAGCTGTCGGCAGTGGCGTGATGCAGGATATTGGCGGTTTCGGTCATTTCCACCATGAAAGTCGAACGGCCGCCGGCCAGATCGTCGGAAGCGCCGATGCGGGTGAAAATCCGGTCGACCCGGCCGATGCGCGCTTCCGCCGCCGGCACATAAGCGCCACAATACGCCATCAGCGTGATCAGCGCCGTCTGGCGCATATAGGTCGATTTACCGCCCATGTTCGGGCCGGTGATCAATAGCAGCTTGCGCGTCGGCGTCAGCACCGTATCGTTGGCAATGAAGTTGTCGATCTGGTTCTCGACTACCGGATGCCGGCCCTGCAGGATTTCGATGCCGGCTTCGCCATGCAACTGCGGGCGTACGTAATTCATCACCAGCGATCGTTCGGCAAAACACGCCAGCACATCCAGCTGCGCTACCTGCAACGCCAGTTGC
>CALMFQ010000656.1 GCA_937863215.1 uncultured Pseudomonadota bacterium | reverse complement strand
GAAGTTTTTTTTAAAGCCTAAGTTAGCCTTGTTGTTGCTGGCAGTGGCAGCAGCCTTGGCCGAGGTGGTAGCAGCATTGACGCCGGCTTCAGCCAATTCCGAAGCGACTTTCTGTGCCGTCTTGGTAACGGTGTCGTAAGCGCTCGAAGCGGCAGCAATAGCCGACTTGATTGCACTCATCGCGGTATCGGAACCGGCCGGCGCGTATTTCTGCAGGTTTTCCAGGATGCCGGCAGTGCTTTTGCTCGCTGCGTTCATTTCTTCTTCAACCAGCTTGCTCAGTTCAGCCTGAGTGGCGCTGGCGGCTTCGTAAAAGCTCTTGGCAACGCTCATTGCCTTGTCCAGAGCCGGCTGGCTCAAGTTCGACTGCAGCGAAACCAGACCCTGAACGTCCTTGATCTGTGCCAGAGCCTTGGCATTTTCAGTGCTTTCGCTAATGACTGCCTTGGTCACTTCGATCTGCAGCGAAACCAGACGCTCGATACCAGCCAGAGCGATGTTCGACACGCGGATGGCCTTGTTCAGGCCGGCTTCGTTCAGTTCTGCCAGTTTTTCAACGTTAACCATGATTTACCTCACTCGTTTTCCGTATTTGTAAAAAATATTGCACCGCACCAATGGTCATTCTAGTCACCCGCAAAACACTGTCAAGCGATTTTTGCTGCGGCGCACAATTTATTAGATTTATGACTCTATTCTACCCAATTCAGGTTAAAAGCCAATGACCAGGCAGCACAACGGCATGCACGAGGAGATCGATGGAAGCGGAACCGATGCAGCGCCCTTGGCGCCACGCGGCCTGGAGGTCAACCCAGCTGTTTCTGGCGGATGGCCAGTACCGCCTGGTTACGCAATGTCTTGAGCAGATTCAGTTCCTGCGCCGGAATCACTAGGCTGCCTGCCTCCGCCTTGTCGGCATAGAACATGCCGATGACTTTCTTGTCCACCGCCAGCGGCAACAGGATAAAGGTGCGCGCAGCAATCAGCGTGCGGTACCACGTCGGAATGCGGTCGCAGATATTGGCGGCATCGATATCGGAAAGAAAGATATCCGCCTGCTTGTCGATGGCCACCTGAAACACGTCGTGCGACTTGCCCAGCGGCACCACGAAAGACTTGAGCAGCTTGTCGGCATCGGCACCGAAACCGATGCGCGCCGGCATCGAATTGCTGCGGATGTCGCGCGTACACAGGATTACCCGGTCGAAGCCCATGCCGCGATACATGGTTTCGAGAATAATGCGCAACAGGTCGTTCAAGTTGTACGAATCGACCAGCGTATTGGTGATGTCCTGGATTCCGGCCGACAGCACCGTCTTGCGATCCTGCGGATCGATCGGCGACGCTGCCTGGGCTTCCATCACCCTGGTCTGCTCGAATTCGCGATCCAGCGTATCCACCGTATCGCCGGCGGCGCCCGCACCTGTTTCCAGGCCGGCCCATTGACGCGCGTTGCGCAGCACTTCGCTGCGGCTGGAGTTGACGCCGTAAATGCTCGCCTCGCGCGCGAACTCCTTGACCGATTCGTCCACCAGCCGGGTCAGGTCTGCCTCGGAGAACGGCAGCGCCGAGCCGTAGCGTTGTGCCACCTGGCTCAGCCGTCTGGCGCGATCCTTGGTGTTGCCATCGGCAGCCAGTCCAACCAGATCGGAGGCAAGACAGGCGACAAGCTTCAGACGTTCCGGCGACGAATGCGGCTTCTTGGCCTTGTCGTCGCGGATCGGTTCCATGCTCTGCACGATCTTGTCGGGGAAGTTCCATGCCCGCGCAATGCCGATTCCCAGATCGGCATACGCCATGCCGAGCACAGCCAGCGCCGCCTTTTCCTCATCGGCGCCGGCCTTGACCTGCTTCTTGATTTCCACCGCTTCGTCGTAGAGATAGAACGTTGCCAGCAAACGCCCGAGGTGATGAAACACGGTGCAAATGAACACCTCTTCATGCACCTTGCCACCGAGCTTCTGATCCACCAAGCGCGCCGTCAGCCCGCCGAAAAAGGCAAGGATGATCTCGTCGCGCAAATGAATGGCCTGATTCTTGTTCTGCAAATGCTCGAACAGGATCAAAGTGATTGCCAGATTGCGGATGGTGTCGAAGCCCAGAATCACCACGGCGCGCGAAATGGTGCTGATGGTGCCGCCAAACTGGCTGTAGGTGGCCGAATTCACCAGGCGCAGCAGCTTGTTGGTCAGGGAAAAGTCCTTGAGAATGGTCGACGACAGCACATGCAGGCTTTCGGCATCGGCATTGGCAATCTTGTTGATCGCGCTGATTGCCTGCGATAACGCCGGAAAATCGCTCTTGTGCCGGATGCGGCGCAACAAAAACTCCAGCGTGCTCTGCGCAGTCGCGGCATCTTCACTACTTGGCTCCGCTGCGACGGGCTGCAGGTATTGCTTGAGTGCGGTGCGCAGGCTGTCGGCGCTGGCAAAGCGATCGTTCGGGTTTTTCAGCAGCGCGCGCTGCACGATATCGTCGAGTTTTTCATCGACTTCCGGATTGAGCGACGACGGTGCGGCAAACGATTCGTTGGCGATGCGGTTCATGATCGCGAACACATTGTCGCCGCTGACTGCCGGCCGGCCGGTGAGCATTTCGTACAGCACCATGCCGCAAGCGAACACATCCGCAGCCTCGCCCAGCGCCTTGCCGGCGACCGCTTCCGGCGCCATGTAATTGGGCGTGCCGGCACCGCCGTCGGCAGCACCGACCGGTCTGGCAATGCCAAAATCCATAATGCGTGCGGTGGCGTTGGCATCGATCATGATGTTCGCCGGCTTGATATCGCAATGCAGAATCTGCCTGGCATGCGCATACGCCAAGCCATCCAGTATCTGCAGCGTAATCTGCAGCGCCTGCTGTTTTTCCAGCGGCCGCCCTTTGAGCATTTGCGCCAGCGTCTGCCCTTCGACGTACTCCAGCACCATGTACTGTTGGCCTTCGTCCTGCACCAGATCGTAAACCGTGACGATATTGGGGTGCTGCAGGCTGCTAACGGTGCGCGCCTCGGCGATCAATGCCTGCAGCGCCTGCGGCGACTGGCGATCGACGCGTACGGTTTTCAGCGCCACCGGGCGCTGCAGTTGCGGATCGTGGGCAAAATAGACGGCACCGTGACCGCCCTTGCCGAGCAGCTTGATGACCTGAAAACGGCCGACATTCTTGGGATAAGCAGCGACAGCGGCCATTGCGGGATAATCCTGAAAAATACATCCATTACAGACGCATTCTAGACAGTGCCAATCCACTTGCAAGACAGGCTGTGCGCCACCTAGACTGGCGGCAATCGATAGTGACCCGAGACCATGGCCGAAGACAGCGATCAGGAACGAACGGAAGACGCCTCGCCCCGAAGGCTGGAAGAGGCGCGCCGCAAAGGCAACATCGCCCGCTCGCGCGAACTGGTGACATTCGCAGTACTGATGAGCGGGCTATCGACACTGGTTTTCATGGGCGACCGTTTCTTTGCCCAGCTGGCACAGATCGCGCGCAAGAGTCTGACCTTCGATCGCGCGCAGCTGCGCCATCCGCAACAGATGGTGGAACTGCTGCAGCAGTTCAGTTTCGATGCGTTGCAGGCATTCATGCCATTCCTGCTGGCGGTAACGCTGGCGGCCGCGCTGGCGCCGTTACTGTTGGGCGGCTGGCTGTTCACAACCGAACCGCTGACGCCGGATTTCAGCAAGCTCGACCCGATGGGCGGCTTGAAACGCATGTTTTCCGTCTCGGCGCTGTCCGAAATGCTCAAGGCCATTCTCAAATCCGGCCTGATCGGCGGGGTTGCGGTGTACGTGATCTGGAAGGAGCGCGGCGAATTCATCGGCCTGAGTGCCGAATCGCTCGAATCGAGCTTTGCCCATACTGCACACTTGGTCGGTTTCACCATGGAAATGGTGATCGGCTCGATGATCCTGCTGGTGGTGTTCGACGTGCCGTTCCAGTTGTGGAACTACAACCGCAGCCTGCGCATGACCAAGGAAGAGCTGCGCCAGGAATCCAAGGAATCGGAAGGCGATCCACACATCAAGGGCCGTATCCGCGCCATGCAGCGCGAGGCAGCGCGGCGCCGCATGATGGCAGAAGTGCCGAAAGCCGACGTGATCGTCACCAACCCGACGCACTACGCGGTGGCGCTGCGCTACCAGAGCAGCAGCATGGCTGCGCCGGCGGTGGTTGCCAAAGGCGCGCACCTGGTCGCCGAACGCATCATCGAACTGGCGCGCGAAAATAACGTGGCCATCCTGCGCACACCGCCATTTGCCCGTGCGCTGTATTTCAACGCCGAACTGGGGCAGGAAATCCCTGCCCGGCTCTACACCGCGGCGGCCGAGGTGCTGGCGTATGTCTACCAGCTCAAGCACTACCAGAGCGAGGGCGGTATTGCTCCGACCGAGCCGGACCAACTGCCGGTGCCCCTGGATATGGACCCGGAAACCAAGGCCCAAGCCAGCGCACCGGCCGCACCGGAATAAATCATAAGCAAATCGGCAAGCAGTTATACTTGCGCCTTACTCACGCGACCTCCTGTCAACTAACCGAAACGCATGGAAGCACCCGCCAATAAACTGCCGCTGCTGGGTGGCATGAACCTGAACCGCCTGGCCGGACCGGTGCTGATTCTCCTGATCCTCGCAATGATGATCCTGAGACTGCCGCCGTTCCTGCTCGATCTGCTGTTCACGTTCAATATCGCAATGTCGATCATGGTGCTGCTGGTCAGCCTCTACACCACGCAGCCGTTGCAGTTTTCCGCGTTTCCCACGGTGCTGCTGATCACCACGCTGCTCAGGCTGTCGCTGAACGTGGCGTCGACGCGCCAGGTGCTGCTGGAGGGCCATACCGGACCGGATGCCGCGGGCAAGGTGGTCGAGGCGTTCGGCCACTTCCTGGTGGGTGGCAACTACGCGGTCGGTATCGTCGTGTTCATCATCCTGATCGTGATCAACTTCGTGGTGATCACCAAGGGCGCCGGCCGTATCGCCGAAGTAAGCGCCCGCTTCACGCTGGATGCGATGCCGGGCAAGCAGATGGCGATCGACGCCGACCTCAATGCCGGCCTGATCGGCGAAGACGAAGCACGCAAGCGCCGCTCGGTAATTGCACAGGAAGCCGAATTCTTCGGCGCCATGGACGGTGCCAGCAAATTCGTGCGCGGCGATGCCGTGGCCGGCATTCTGATCATGGTGATCAACGTTGTCGGCGGCCTGCTGGTCGGCATGCTGCAACACGATCTGGACTTTGCCAAGGCAGCCAACAACTACACCCTGCTGACCATCGGTGACGGCCTGGTGGCGCAGATACCGGCGCTGATCATCTCTACTGCAGCCGGTATCGTCGTCAGCCGCGTCGGCACCGACGAAGACATGTCGCAGCAGTTGATCGGACAACTGTTCCAGCGTACCCAGGTACTGCAGATTTCCGGCGCAGTTCTGGGCCTGCTGGGGCTGATTCCCGGCATGCCGCATATTCCGTTCCTGATCATGGCTGCAGCGCTGGGCGGCTTGGCCTATATGCAGGATCAGCGCGAAAAACGCGCTCTGGAAGCACCGCCGCCGCCACCGGAAATGCCGGCCGCACCGGCGGCACCGGAATTGCAGGAAGTCGGCTGGGCCGACGTACAGCCGGTCGATCTGGTCGGGCTGGAGGTCGGCTACCGGCTGATCCCGCTGGTCGACCGCAATCAGGACGGCGAACTACTGCGCCGGATACGTGGCATCCGCAAGAAAATCGCCCAGGACATGGGCTTCCTGGTGCCGGCGGTACACATTCGCGACAATCTGGAACTCAAGCCGAACCAGTACCGGATCACACTGAAAGGTGTCGATGTCGGCCGCGGCGATGCCTACACCGGCATGTTCCTCGCCATCAATCCGGGGCGGGTACTGGGCGAGCTGCAAGGCACGCAGACGCGCGACCCGGCATTCGGCCTGCCGGCAGTATGGATCGACGCCAACCAGCGCGAACAGGCACAGACGCTTGGCTATACCGTGGTCGATGCCAGCACCGTGGTCGCCACGCACCTGTCCAACATCCTCAACCAGCATGCCGCCGAGCTGCTCGGCCGCGAGGAAGTCCAGGCACTGCTCGACCACGTAGCCAAGGAAGTGCCAAAGCTGGTGGAAGAAACCGTGCCCAAGCTGGTGCCGATCGGCGTAGTGCAGAAAGTACTGCAAAGCCTGCTGGAAGACGGTGTGCACATCCGCGACATGCGCACCGTACTGGAGACACTGGCCGACCACTATCCACGCACCCAGGACAACGACGAATTGACCAATGCCGTTCGCGCCGCGCTGGGACGTGCTATTATCCATCAAATATTCGGGGATACTGATGAACTTGAGCTGATCGCGCTCGACCCGCAACTGGAGCAGATCCTGATGCAGGCAGTGCAGGCCAAGGGCGGCAGTGGCGGCGGTTTCGAGCCGGGCCTGGCGGAAGCGCTGCTGCAACAGGCGGCACAAGCCACGGAAATGCGCGAACAGGCGGGGCAATCGGCGGTATTGATGGTTCCCGGCGCATTGCGGGCGTTGCTGTCGCGTTTTGTGCGCCGCAGCGTACCGCAGTTGCGGGTTGTATCCCATAACGAGATACCAGATACTAAGAATATAAGAGTCGTCGCGGTAATCGGAGGGCGAGCCTGACAGGGTTGACGGATGCGGCGTTGTTGCATCGCAGCGGCCAGCCGGAGATAGCCGCCGCGACCCCGGAACTGGGACAATGACCGACACCATCGACATGATCACGGAGTCAACCATGCCGGCTTGCGCGCCCGCGCGCCGCCGCATCCATCGCAGATTCTCCGCCGCCGTTGACGCAATGGACGGTGCGGCATGATCGTCAAGAAATTCTACGGCACCAACACCCGCGATGCGTTGCGCCAGGTGCGCGACGCACTGGGTCCGGATGCACTGATTCTGGCGAACCGCCAGATCGCCGGCGGTGGCGTGGAAATCATGGCGGTATCGGATGCCGACGTCGCCACCCTTACCAATACCGGCAACCCGGCCAAGGCCGGCGCCCGCGCCGCGTCAGCACCGGCCGCCCCCGCTGGCAACGCTCGCAGCCAGAATATCCAGCGTACCTATGCGCTGCCGGAAGAAGACGACGCAAGTGCCGACGATGCGTTCATCGCCGCCATTTCGCAGCCGGCAATCGCCACAGCGGCCGCAGCTCCGAAAACCGAACCGCGCCCATTCGTTGCGCCGCGCCCCGAGCCGGCCACCAGCGTTCGTCCGGAACCGGAGCTCAAGCCGCGCCGAACCGAGCGCTACGTCATCGACGATGTCGAAGAAACCCCGCCGGCCAAGCCTGCCGCAGTTGCGCAGCAAGCGGGCGAGGCCGTGGCCGGCGAGGCGATGCGCGACATCGTCAAGGAGCTGAAATTCCTGCGCCAGATGATGGAAGGCCAGCTGGCGGGTTTTGCCTGGAGCGACCTGCAAAAACATTCGCCGGAAAAGCTGGAAATCTTCCGTCGCATGCTGTCGTTCGGCTACAGCCCTGCCCTCACCCGGCAGTTGATGGAGCATATGCCGGCGAGTTACGACATCGACACCGGAATGAAATGGATTCGTACCGCGCTGCAGCGCAATCTACCGGTAATTGCACCAGGCAAGGATCTGATCGAACGCGGCGGAGTGATCGCACTGGTCGGCCCGACCGGAGTCGGCAAGACCACAACGGTGGCCAAGATTGCCGCACGCTGCACGCTCAAGCACGGTGCCAGCAATGTTGCACTGATTACGACCGACAGCTACCGGATCGGCGCACACGACCAGTTGCGCATTTACGGCAAAATCCTCGGTGTACCGGTGTACTCGGTCAAGGATGAAGACGATCTGCAATTGACCTTGTCCGACCTCGGCAACCGCTTCCTGGTGCTGATCGATACCGTCGGCATGAGCCAGCGCGACAAGCGGCTGACTGAGCAGATCGCGCTACTAGCCGGCAATGGCAGCGATGTGGAGCGCATCCTGCTGGTATCGGCAACCGCGCAGGGCACCACGCTCGACGACGTGGTGCGCTGCTATCAGCAGGGCGGCGGTCTGTCCGGCGCGATCCTGACCAAGCTGGATGAGGCGATGTCGCTCGGCAGCAGTCTCGACGTGATCATCCGTCACAAACTGCCGCTGCATTACGTCACCAACGGCCAGCGTGTGCCGGAAGACCTGCATCTGCCGAACCCGCTGTATCTGCTCGACCGCTCATTCAAGACCGAGCCGGAACATTCCGCCTACACCTTGCGTGCCGAGGAATACCCGCTATTTCTTGGCGCCAATTCCGATCAGGGACGCATCAGCAACGCCGGAGGCATGAATGGCTGACTGGCAGGCAGATCAGGCCGCCGGGCTGCGCAAGCTGATTGCGCGTGACCGCACCCGCAGCATCTGCTTCAACGGCGGACGCGGCGGCACCGGCACCACCAGCGTGGTAATCAATCTGGCGCGGGCCATGGCCGATCAGGGCAAGCACGTACTGGTGCTCGACGAGCACATCGGCACGCACAATATTGCCACCCGTTGCGGCCTGCGTGGCGGCATCGATCTGGAACAAGTGCTGCGCCAGCGTCTGCCGCTGGCAAAAGCGTTGCAGGGCCTGCCCGGTGGCGGCGAGCTGATGCAGATATCGGCCAGCCCGGAAAGCCTGGCCAAGCTCAACGCCTATGAAGAAGACCGGCTCGCGTTCGAATTCAGCCAGCTGACCTCGACCGTTGACCTGATACTGGTGGATGCCCGTTCGGCTGCGACCAACCCGCTTCCCAGTCTGAACCTGGCCGCCGAGGAAAACGTCGTGGTGATCAGCAACCGTGCCGAATCGATCACCGATGCCTACACCATCATCAAGCTGCTGCACCGCGAATACGGGCAGCACCGCTTCCGTGTGCTGATCAGCCGCGTCAACAGCCTGAGCGAAGCGCAGGCACTGTTCCGGCGCCTGGTCGAAGTGGCCGGACGCTATATCGACGTCTCGTTGCGGCTGATCGGTTTCGTTCCCGAAGACGACCGGCTGGCGCGCGCCAACCGTCTGCTGCAGCCAGTGGTAAGCGCCTTCCCCGATGCCGATTCGAGCTGCGCCTTCGTGCAGCTGGCGGCGGCAATGGAAACCTGGCCGCAACCGGCAGGCATGTTGACCACACCGACCAGCTTTGTCCACCGCCTGATCCAGAGCAGCCGTGCCCTGGCCGAAGGCATGAATCACTGAATCCAGCGGCACTCATGTATAAACCCGATATCGGTATTACTCCCGAAGATCGCATCCGGCAGTTCGCGCCGCTGGTCAAGCGCATCGCCTACCATTTCATGACCCGGGTGCCGGCCAGCGTCGACGTCAACGACCTGATCCAGGCCGGGATGATCGGCCTGATGGAAGCCGCCTACAATTTCGATGCCAGCCAGGGCGCGCAGTTTGAAACCTATGCGACGCAACGGGTACGCGGCGCGATGCTCGACGAACTGCGCGACGCCGACTGGATGCCGCGCAGCAGCCGCAAGAATCTGCGCAATATCGAAAATACTATCCACAAACTGGAACACCGGCTTGGCCACGCACCGACCGAGCAGGACATCGCCCGCGAAATGGGCCTGCCGCTGGCCGACTACCAGCAGATGCTGGACGACGCACGTGGCTATCAGCTGATTCATTACGAAGACAATGGCGACGACGGCGACAACGATCAGCTCGATGCGCTGAAAGCCGACCATGGCTCCAATCCGATCGATATTGTCGACGACCGCGGCTTTCACATCGGGCTGGTCGGCGCCATCGACACGCTGCCGGAGCGGGAGAAACTGGTGATGGCGTTATATTACGACGAAGAACTGAATCTGAAGGAAATCGGCGAAGTGCTCGGCGTTTCCGAATCGCGCGTGTGCCAGCTACACAGTCAGGCCGTCGCGCGACTGCGCACCAAGCTGAAAGATTGGCTAAAGTAAGCAGAACCCGCCGCGTTGGCAGCAATCCGCAACCAGGGACTTCCGATAGCGCCCATGCAAAAATTCGACATCATCAGCCTGATCGGCATCCTCCTCGCAATCACCGCCATCCTCGGCGGACAGGCGCTGGAAGGCGGCCATATCGCCTCGCTGCTGCAGCTCACGGCATTCCTGATCGTTTTTGGCGGCACCATCGGTGCGGTGATGCTGCAGTGCAGCGCCCACGTTTTCATCGAGGGCGTGAAACTGGCCAAATGGGTTTTCCTGCCGCCGGCCTACGAACCGCGCCAGCTGATCCGCACCCTGATCGAATGGAGCCACTCGTCGCGCAAAGGCGGGCTGCTGTCGCTGGAAGCGCAGCTGGGCGGGCTACGCGACCCATTCATGAAAAAAGGCGTGCAAATGCTGGTTGACGGCACCGAGCCGGGCGCGCTGCGTACCGCGCTGGAGCTGGAAATCGACATTTACGAAGAGCGCCTGCGCCGTTCCGCCAAAATCTGGGACGCCGCCGGTGGCTATGCCCCGACCATCGGCATTCTCGGCGCGGTACTGGGACTGATTCACGTAATGGAAAATCTGTCCGATCCGTCCAAGCTCGGCGGCGGCATTGCCGTCGCTTTCGTCGCCACCATTTACGGTGTCGGTAGCGCCAACCTGCTGTTCCTGCCGATCGCCAACAAGCTGAAAGCGCACATTGAGCATCAGGTAACGCTGAAAGCCATGTTCGTCGAAGGACTGGCCGCCATCGGCAACGGCGAAAACCCGCGCATCATCGAATCGCGCCTGCAGGGATTCCTCGCCTGACACTTCGTCACCGCCCACCGTCGCCTATATTGCATATCAGGAACAAATCGACGGGAGGCGTTGCATGCTGCTGTTTCTGGCGCGCTGGCTGCGCATAATCGCCGGCTGGATCGACCTGCTGCTGTTCACCCTGCTGATGCTGGCACTGGCACTGCTACCGCGGATACTGCTGCAGAAATTCTATCCACCGTTGTTCCATGCCTGGTGCCGGGTGTTTGTGCGAGCGGTCAACGTTGACCTGCGCCTGCACCAGAAAAATGCCCTGCGGCTGCCGCAACAATACATTCTGATCGCCAACCATCCATCGGCGTTCGAAGACGTCGGCGTGCCAGCGCTGTTTCCGGTCACCTCGCTGGCCAAGATCGAGGTTCGGGACTGGTGGTTTGTCGGCCGCATTGCCGCCGCCTGCGGCACCCTGTTCGTACAGCGCGAATCGGCCGATTCGCGCAAGGCCGCGCTGCAATCGATTATCGACGCGCTGCAGCAGGGCAAAAGCATTGCACTCTACCCGGAAGGCGGCTGCAAGGGGCGACGCTTGTTCACGCTGTTCCGCTATGGCGCCTTTGAGGCCAGCCTGGCTACCGGGATACCGATCCTGCCGCTGTTCATCCACTACGAAGCGCAGGAAGAGTTCGAGTGGCGCGATCCGCAAACGCTGCTGCACAAGCTGTGGCATTTTGTCACCGCGCGCAACAACCGTGCCAATTATTACGTCTTCGACGCCATCGATCCACACCAGTTCGCCGACAAGGACAGCTACAGCCAGCACGTCTACCGCCTGTATCTGGGCTGGCAAAAACAGTATCTGGAATAGGCTGGCGCAGCGCAGCAGGACGCCCGCTGCATAGCGCAGGAATTTCCTCATTCACGTCGGGCTCAAGCTTTGCCCCGCCGCAGCCGTTAACAGCTATAATCATCACAAAATGCTTTTAGTTGGTGCGGTATCCATATGAATTTCTTCAAAAAAGCCCAAGCAGTCCCGAATCAGCGCTCACCGCTGCCACCGCACATCGCCAGTTTGCTGCGCGAATCGTGGTGGCTGGTGCTGGTAGTCGCAGCGATTTATCTGGTTTTGATCCTGCTGTCGTATCACCCGGCCGACCCTGGCTGGTCGCACAGCGCCACCAAACCGCAGATGCAGAACCGTGGCGGCGAGCTGGGCGCATGGGTATCCGATCTGTTGCTGTACATCTTCGGTTTTTCCGCCTGGTGGTGGGTAGTGTTCTGCATCACCGCGATCTGGTGGGGCTACAAGCGTATCGATCGGGTCGAAGCCACCAACAAGCCGGTAGCGTTCATCAGGGTCAGCGGCTTCATGCTGCTGCTGCTTGCCAGCTGCGGCCTGGAGTCGTTACGCATGTACAGCATGAAAGCGCCGTTGCCGCTGGCGCCGGGTGGCATGCTCGGCGCCGTTGTCGGCGATTGGCTGTACCGGGTGATCGGCTTCTCCGGCGCAACGCTGATCATGCTGGCGATGATGGCAGTCGGCTTTTCGGTATTCAGCGGCATTTCCTGGCTGCAAGTGATGGAATCGCTCGGCACCTGGCTGGAAAAGGCATATTTCTGGACCGTTCACAGCTACGAGGCGTGGCAGGATCGCAAAATTGGCGCGGTAGCCAAGGTCGAACGCGAAGAGAAGGTCAAGGTCGAGAAGAAGAAACAGGAAGTGGCCGAGCCGATCCATATCGAACCGCCGCAACTGGAAGTGCCGGTGGCGAAAAAGGTGGAAAAGGCCATCGAGCAGGAGCAGCGCAAGGAAATCCAGAAGCCGCTGTTCGACGATCTGCCGCTGCCGGTGTCGACAGCTTCCGGCTCGCTACCATCGGTGACATTGCTGGAGCCGCCGGGCGTGCTGCAGGAAACCGTTACCCACGAAACGCTGGAATACACCTCGCGCCTGATCGAGCGCAAGCTGGCCGACTTCGGCGTCGAAGTCAAAATCGTCGCCGCCTACCCCGGCCCGGTGATCACCCGCTACGAGATCGATCCGGCTGTCGGCGTGAAAGGCGCGCAGATCGTCAATCTGATGAAAGACTTGGCGCGTGCGCTGGGCCTGGTATCGATCCGCGTGGTCGAAACCATTCCCGGCAAGACCTATATGGGCCTCGAGCTGCCAAATCCGAAGCGGCAGATCGTGCGCCTGTCGGAAATCCTCTCGTCCGAACCGTACGCACAGATGGCATCGCACCTGACCGTGGCGCTGGGCAAGGACATCGCCGGCAAGCCGGTGGTGGCCGATCTGGGCAAGATGCCGCACCTGCTGGTGGCCGGCACCACCGGCTCGGGCAAGTCGGTCGGCGTCAACACCATGATCCTGTCGCTGCTGTACAAATCGTCGCCGCATGATGTGCGTTTCATCATGGTTGACCCGAAAATGCTCGAGCTGTCGGTGTACGAAGGCATTCCGCACCTGCTGGCACCGGTGGTTACCGACATGAAACTGGCCGCCAATGCGCTCAATTGGTGTGTGGCAGAGATGGAAAAACGCTACAAGCTGATGTCGGCAATGGGCGTGCGCAATATCGCCGGCTACAACCAGAAGCTGAAGGAAGCGGAAAAAGCCGGCAAAAAGCTGACCAACCCATTCTCGCTGACGCCGGACGATCCGGAACCGCTCGATGTATTGCCATTCATCGTCGTGGTGGTGGACGAATTCGCCGACCTGATGATGGTCGCCGGCAAGAAGATCGAAGAACTGATCGCCCGTCTGGCGCAGAAAGCCCGTGCCGCCGGTATTCACCTGATCCTGGCGACACAACGGCCGTCGGTGGATGTGATTACCGGCCTGATCAAGGCCAATATCCCGACCCGCATGGCGTTCCAGGTGTCGTCGAAAATCGACTCGCGCACCATTCTCGACCAGATGGGTGCCGAGTCGCTGCTGGGTCAGGGCGACATGTTGTTCCTGCCACCCGGCACCGGCTATCCGCAACGGGTGCACGGCGCGTTTGTTGCCGATGAAGAAGTGCACAAGGTAGTCAACTTTCTCAAATCCACCGGCGAACCCGATTATATCGACGGCATCCTCACCGGCGGTGCAACGCTGGAAGATGGCGGCAGTGGCGGCGGCGAATTCGGAGCCGGCGGCGATGCCGAAGCCGACCCGCTGTACGACGAAGCGGTGGCCATCGTGCTGAAAACCCGCCGCGCATCGATTTCGGCAGTGCAACGGCACCTGCGCATCGGCTACAACCGTGCGGCACGGCTGATCGAGCAGATGGAAGCGGCCGGACTGGTATCGCCGATGGAATCCAATGGCAATCGCACGGTACTGGCGCCGAACCGGGAAGAATAGCAAGGTAAATCAGTGCATTGCAAACAAGGGCGCACCAGCGCCCTTTTTGTTGCTTGCGGCAATTGCGGCGTCGCCTAGACTGAAATTAAAACCGCGACGCGCTCAAAGGAGGCAACATGAATGCACACTATCGTACCCTCAAGTTCAACCCGATCGATCCGGCATCGGAATGCGCCAAAACCGACAGAGGCTACGACAATCTGACCCTGGATCACCCCGCCTTGGCGGTCATGACCGATTTCCGTCTGGTGCCGGCCGCTACGGTTACCCAGCAGGCATCGCTGGACAAAGCGCTCGACAAGATGAAGACCGTCGGCGTGCGCATGCTGCTGGTACTGGATGACGACAACCGGCTGCATGGGCTGATTACCGCCAACGACATCCTTGGCGAACATGCGATCGAATACATCGAACGCAACCGGGTAAAACGCGAAGAAGTCCGCATCGCCGACATCATGCACCCGACCAGCAGCCTGCGCAGCCTGTCGCTGCAGGATGTACTGCAGAGCAGCATCGGCGATCTGATCCACACGCTGAAAGGCTTGGGGCTGCAGCATGTGCTGGTATCGACCGTCGAATATGGCGAACCGAAAATCCGTGGCATTTTCTCGGCAGCGGAAATCGCCCGCCAGCTCGGGCTGGAGCTGGACCCGATGGGCCACGCCCGCAGTTTTGCCGAGCTGGAAAAAGTGCTGTTGCACGTCAAGGTCGCCTGAATCGACACAGCTTAACGGCATGACGGCCCTCGCACTGACGAGGGCCGTTTGCATTCCGACCATCGCCCCGCCACCAGCCGCCGATGAAACCGCCGCTGATCCTGTTCGGCGCATTCGACCGCCACAACCTCGGCGATCTGCTGTTCCCGCATATTGTTGCCGCACTGCTGCCCGAACGCCAGCCGGTATTTGCGGGGTTGATGCAGCGCGATCTGCGCCGCTTCGGCGGACACCGGGTACAGGCAATCGCCGACATCGCCCGCAATTGGGGCGACCAGCCCGCCGATCTGATCCACGTCGGCGGCGAACTGCTCGACTGCGATCTGTATCAGGCCGCAATCATGCTGCAGACGCCAGCCAATGCCGCCGCCAGCATCGCGCGTTACGACACCGACCCCGCGGCCGGGCTGCGCTGGGCACAGCAGCAAACCAGGCTGCCGCAGCAATGCGGCTATCTGGCCGACAAGCGCTGGTTCCGCCAGCCACGCCACTTCATTTACAACGGCATCGGCGGAGCCGGCCTCACTACCCTACCCGTGTCGTGCCGGGCCGAAGTGCTGCAGCGCTTGAGTCAAGCGGAACATATCGGTGTGCGCGAGCAACAAACCCTGGCAACGTTGGCGGCTGCCGGCATTGCCAGCGAGCTGCAGCCGGACTGCGCCGCACTGTTGCCACAATTATTCCGGCCAGCGGTTGTAACCTGTGGCCGGCAAGGCGAAGTCGCCAATGTCCGGAAGGCATGCCCTAATGGCTATCTCGCGATCCAGTTTGCCAGCGAATTGGCTGACGACCAAACGCTGGCGACCATCGCCGCACAATTGAGGCCGGCAGCGCGACAACACCGGTTGGCCTTGGTGTTTTTTCGCGTCGGCGCGGCACCGTGGCACGACGAGCTGCAGCCCTACCGGCGCCTCGCGGCACATCTGGCGGGCATCGCCGTGCATTTGTTTGAATCGCTCAACATTTGGGACATCGTCGCACTGCTGGCCCACGCTCGCTGCTATTGCGGCACCAGCCTGCACGGCCGGATCGTCGCCAACGGTTTTGGCATACCCGCTGTCAGCCTTGCCGGCAGCGGTGCGGCGGTAAAGGTAGCGGCCAATCTGCAGATGCTGCAGCCAGCCGATGGTAGCG
>CALMFQ010000655.1 GCA_937863215.1 uncultured Pseudomonadota bacterium | reverse complement strand
GCCGGAAACCGCATTGCCGATTTTCCTGCACGATATCCCCGGCGAATACCTCGATGCCTTGCGTGTGCATGCACGCCAGAGAGGCGCCGATGTGCTGTTGGGGGTGCCGGCACTGACTCCGGACGGCCAGCAGTACCACAACACCGTAACCAGTCTGGGAACGGCACCGCAGCAGATGTACCGCAAGATTCACCTGGTGCCGTTTGGCGAGTTCATTCCATTCAAGGCGCTGCTTGGATCGGTATATCAGCTGCTGAGTATTCCGCTGACCGATTTCGCTGCCGGAGATGCCGGGCAGCAGCCGATCCTCGTTGCCGGCCAGCGCTTGTTGCTCAACATCTGTTATGAAGACGTGTTCGGTGAGGAGTTGCTGGATCGGGTTGCGGACACGACCATCATGCTCAATGTAACCAATGACGCATGGTACGATCGTTCACCGGCGGCATGGCAGCATTTGCAGATATCCCAGGCGCGTGCACTGGAAACCGGGCGCTACATGCTGCGCGCCACCAATACCGGCATGACCGCGATCATTGACCAGCACGGGCGTCTGCTCAAGCTGGCACCGTGGTTCACCGAGCGGTCGCTGAGCGGAGTGGCGCAGGGCTATCGCGGGACGACGCCCTATGTGCGCATGGGCAATTGGCCGGTGGTTGTCTGGTTGTCTCTGTGGCTGCTCGGCGGCGCGGCGCTGGCGCATCGGCGTAGTTAGCTCTGTTGACGTTAGTTTCGCGGCAGTGCTGGTAGGTGAACATGAACCGCCTGTGTGAGCCCGGTTGTTGCCGCTTCAGCGGCTTACAGCCGCAGCTCGCCCCTTTGTGGAGAGATTACTGCACAGCGCATTTTACTGATTTGTGCAACAAAGCCGATCAGTGCTGGAGGTGCAGAAAAAGCATGCCCTAGCACATTTGGTGCAGATCAATAAATTACATCGCCCCAGCAGATGTCTGACCGCTGAAAGTAGCTAAACCGAGTATCTGCGCTGGTAATGTTGGCTTGCATGCAGCCAAACAAAATAGCCACCGACAAGGCCGCTTGGCCCTGTACCCATCCATACGCATCAGTCTTGAATCCTGACTCAAACTGCCCAAGAAACCCCGTCAGACTGTTGGCAATCGAAGAATAAGAGGAGGGAATGTAAGGTTGATTGGTTGAGCCAACGATTGACCAATTCGTACTGCTTGTGCTCAGCATGTCGTTCCAAGTGACGAATGGCTTTTCGTAAACGCATGTCTGCGTTCCGCTTCGACTCGCTTTTCCACCGGAATCGGAGAATGTGCCTTCAACTGCACCGCAGGCATTGGTCATCAGGAAGGTATATTTGCCATTACGGTATGAAGGAGCAACTGCTGTGGGTGAAATATTCCCGGCATTGTCGGTAGTAGCATTAGGTGCACGGACTTTATCGGCAAACCACTGCAACCCCATCCAATTAAGATTGCCAATCTTTGTAAAGTTGATCCCCTCTTTCGCATCTGCAACCGAATAGTCAACTGTAGGCTGACCATTTACGACAACGTCCCTAAAGTACACGATTCGTACTTCGCTGTTACCGTTTTTCGACATCGCGACAGCTTGCCCCGTCCCGTATTTCCCGTTCGGGCATACATTTATATTGACTGTATACGTATCAGAGCCACTTTTGGTTAGACAGTCGTTAGTTATAGGAGTCGGATGTCGCCACCACTTTTTCCCATCGTTGGAGAAGGCTGAGCTTCCCTCTGTTTTTCGTCTGCCAAAGGGAGTGCGTTATGCTACCTGCTT
>CALMFQ010000654.1 GCA_937863215.1 uncultured Pseudomonadota bacterium | reverse complement strand
ACCGGCCGGCAGCGCGGTGACCTTGTCGCCGTGGCTCATCCACACGTCGAGCAGGCCGTGACCGGCATCGTTGCTGCGATCCTGCAGACCTTCCAGCAGTTTGGAATGACCGCGGGCGCGGATTTCGGCATAGCCGAATTCACGCAGCTTGCCCGGCTCCACTTTGCCACCGAGGGTTTGCGCCATCCATTGCATGCCGTAGCAAATTCCCAGCACCGGGATGCCGAGCTCGAACAGGCCGGGATCGGCCTGGTAGTCGCTTTCGTATACCGAATTCGGTCCGCCGGACAGGATGATGCCTTGCGGTGCGAAGGACTTGATTGCTTCCAGCGACATGTCGAACGGGTGCAATTCGCAATAGACGTGCGCTTCACGCACGCGGCGGGCGATCAGCTGAGTGACCTGGGAGCCGAAATCGAGGATGAGAATTTTGTCCATGCCGTTATCCTGTCTGCAAAGGTATCGTGGGGCGGGCCGATGTTGCTGTTTAATCCGCTGCCCGTTCCCCGGTATCGTCGTCTGCGGATTCGCTGTGGGTATCGTTTACCCCTTGTTGCGCATCAAGCGGGCTTTTTCCCGCTCCCATTCGCGATTTTTCTCGCTTTCGCGCTTATCGTGCTGTTTTTTTCCCTTGGCCAAGCCGATCTCCAGCTTGATGCGCCCCTTGGTGAAATGCATATCGAGCGGCACCAGTGTGTAGCCGGCGCGCTCGACCTTGCCGATCAATTTGCGAATCTGCTCGATATGCAGCAGCAGTTTGCGTGTGCGCGTCGGGTCGGGGTGAATGTGCGTCGAAGCGGTCGGCAGCGGTGTGATATGGCTGCCGAGCAGGAACAGCTCGCTGTGTTTGACAATCACGTAAGCTTCTTTCAGCTGTACGCGCCCGGCCCGGATCGACTTGACTTCCCAGCCTTCGAGCACGATCCCGGCCTCGAATTTTTCTTCGATGAAATAGTCGTGAAATGCTTTGCGGTTATTGACGATGCTCATGCACGGGCCGATGGTTGGGTGCCGCAATCGCTGCCAACATAATCTTGGCAGTGAGAAGCAGACGGTAATTCGGTAAAATCGTGCATTTTACCAGCATTTCAGGGTTCTCCGATGCATCAGGTAACCAAGTCCGTGTTGGTCGAACACACCGCGCGGCAAATGTACGATCTGGTCGAGCAGATCGAGCTGTATCGCGAATTCCTGCCTTGGTGCGGCGGCACCGATATTGTCGAGCGCCAGGGCGATCTGACGGTAGCGACACTGCATATCGATTACCATGGCCTGAAGCACAATTTCACCACGCGCAATCAGAATACGCCGGGGGGCAAGATCGATATGCTGCTGGTCGATGGCCCGTTCAGGCATCTGGAAGGCGTATGGCAATTCATTCCGCTGGCCGACTATGCCTGCAAGGTGGAGTTCCGGCTGGAGTACGAATTTTCCAGCCAGATGCTGGAGAAAGTGGTCGGGCCAGTATTCAGCAAGATCGCCAATACCTTCGTCGATGCCTTTGTCAA
>CALMFQ010000653.1 GCA_937863215.1 uncultured Pseudomonadota bacterium | reverse complement strand
AGAGCGAAGGTTTCCGGCCGATCGGTTACGTCGATATCTTCGATGCCGGCCCGACAGTCGCGGCGCAACGCGAGCAGATCCGTGCCGTGCGCGACAGCAGGGTGATGCCGGTGGCGTGCGGCGACCCGGGCGAGGGCGAGAAATGGCTGCTCAGCAATCGCCGTCTGGGCGATTTTCGCGTCGCGCTGGCGCGTGTTGCGCATACCGGCGAGTGTCTGACCATTGCACCGGAGGTGGCGCAGCGCTTGCAAGTGGCGCACGGCGACAGTGTCCGCGCGGTACCGCTGGTGGCGCAAAGTGCTGCGGCATAGCCGAGCGCAAATGCCGCTGAATTGAGGGCCTGACCTTGTGTGGGCCTGGGGAGGACGCGAAATGAGTCTGTTGATTAACGGTAGCTGGGTTGATGGCCATGGCGGAGCTTTCTCCAGCTTCAATCCGGTGAGCCGGCTGCCGGTCTGGACCGGCAAGTCCGCCAGCCCGGCGCAAGTCGATGGTGCGGTCAGCGCGGCGCGCAAGGCATTTCCGTTCTGGCGCGATACCACTCTGGATTACCGCATTGGCGTGATCCAGCGCTTTGCCGAACTGCTTGGCGCAAACAAGGCGGCGCTGGCCGACCAGATAGGCATCGAGACCGGCAAGCCGCGCTGGGAATCGCTGACTGAAGTGCAGAGCATGATCGCCAAGGTGGATATCTCGATTCGCGCCTGGCACGAGCGTACCGGGGAACGCACCACGCCGCAGGTGGACGGGCGGATCGTGTTGCGTCACCGGCCACACGGCGTGGTGGCGGTGTTTGGCCCGTACAATTTCCCGGCACATCTGCCCAACGGGCATCTGGTGCCGGCACTGCTGGCCGGCAACTGCGCCGTGTTCAAACCGTCGGAGTTGACGCCGGGTATTGCCGAGGCCTCGGTGCGGCTATGGTTGCAGGCGGGGCTGCCGCCAGGGGTGCTGAATCTGGTGCAGGGCGGGCGCGAAACCGGCATGGCGCTGGCGCAGCATCCGGCAATCGACGGTCTGTACTTCACCGGCAGCGCGGCAACCGGAGTCAGCCTGCATCAGCAATTTGCCGGGCTGCCACAGAAGATACTGGCGCTGGAAATGGGCGGCAACAACCCGCTGATCGTGCAGGATGTCGCCAACCTGGATGCGGCAGTGCATCACATCGTGCAGTCGGCGTTTGTTTCCGCTGGCCAGCGCTGTACCTGCGCGCGGCGTCTGTTGCTGCCGCTCGGTGCGGAGGGTGACCGGTTGTTGCGGCGCCTGATTGAAGTCAGCGCGCGTATTCTTCCGGATAACTGGAATGCCGACCCGCAACCGTTCATCGGTGCCGTGATCACTCCCGCGGCCGCCGCCCATTTGCTCGCGGCACAGCAGAAACTGCTGGCACTCGGTGCTACCAGCTTGCTGCCGATGCAGGCGCTGGCGGAGGGCTCGGCGCTGCTGTCTCCGGGAATCGTCGATGTGACCGGCGTCAGCGGCTTGCCGGACGAAGAATATTTCGGCCCCTTGCTGCAGGTGCAGCGTTATCGCGATTTCGACCAAGCCATTCAGTTGGCCAACGCCACCAGCTTTGGCTTGTCCGCCGGCCTGATTTCCGATCGCCACGAATTGTTCGAACGCTTCTGGCGCGAAGCCCGTGCCGGCGTGGTCAACTGGAACAAACCACTGACTGGCGCCTCCAGTGCTTCGCCATTTGGCGGTATCGGCCTGTCGGGCAATCATCGACCGAGTGCGTGGTACGCGGCCGATTACTGTGCCTACCCGGTCGCCGGAATCGAGGCCGATAACGTGCAGCTGCCGGCGGAGCTCTCGCCGGGGCTG
>CALMFQ010000652.1 GCA_937863215.1 uncultured Pseudomonadota bacterium | reverse complement strand
GCGCCGCCGAGGTGCGCAGCGGCAAATTCGTTCCGCGCAACCGGCAGGCTCTGGCGCGAGTGCTGGCGTATCTGGATGCGCTGGAAGCGCAGCAACGTTACGTGCACATGGTGTGGCCGGTGCACTGCGAAATCGGCAGCTGGGGCAATAATGTGCACGCCGCCGTGCGCGCCGCCTACAACGAATGGGAAGAAAGTACCGGCCGCAGCGTCAACAAGGTGGTCAAAGGCACCAATCCGTGGACCGAGCACTACAGCGCGATCCAGGCCGAAGTGCCGGACAGCGATGACGCCGACACTCAGCTGAACCGGGCGTTCATCGATCAACTGCAACGGGCAGAGCGCATCTATATTTGCGGCGAAGCCGGCAGCCACTGCGTCAAGGCCACTACCGAGCACATCGTCGCCAACTTTGCCGCCGCCGATATCGGCAAGCTGGTATTGATCGGCGATTGCATCAGCCCGGTGGCCGGTTTTGAAACGCAGTATCGGGATTTTCTCGCCGACATGCAGGCACGCGGCGTGAGCATCGCCAGCAGTGCCGAAGTGATCGCGCAATTGCAGCGTCAAGGAGCAGCAAAATGAACAGCACCACGCAACCGGTTGTCACCAGCCTGCTGGAAAACGATCTGTACAAATTCACCATGTGGCAGGCGCTGCTGCACAGCCACCCCGGTGCGCAGGCGGAATACCGCTTTGTCTGCCGCAATACGCCGCTGTTTCCGCTGGCGCAGCTAAAGGCCGAGGTCGATGCCGAGCTGGATCGGCTGTGTCAGCTGAGTTTTACCCAGGACGAGCTGGACTACCTGCGCAGCCTGCGCTTCATCAAGAGCGATTTTGTCGATTTCCTGTCGCTGTTCCGCTTCCAGCGCCGCTTCATCGAGGTGAGCACGGCTGGCGAACAATTGCAGATCGTCGCCCGCGGCCCGCTGGTGCACGTGATGGGTTTCGAGATTTTCGTGTTGTATATCGTCAACGAGCTGTATTTCCGCCGCCTGCCGACGGGTGAGGAAATCCTCGCCAGCGCCCGCCAGCGTCTGCAGGACAAGATCCGGCTGCTACAGGACAACGCCGCGGAGCTGAACGGCAGCGAGCCGTTCGTGTTTTTCGATTTCGGCCTGCGCCGGCGCTATTCCGGTGCCTGGCACGACGAAGCGGTGCGCACGCTGCAACAGGCGCTGCCGGACAATTTCCGTGGCACCTCGAACGTGTTGCTGGCCAAGCGCTACGGCCTGACACCGATCGGCACCATGGCGCACGAATACCTGCAGGCGTATCAGGCATTCGGTTTCCGGCTGCGCGATTTCCAGCAGGCGGCGCTGGAAGGCTGGGTACAGGAATATCGCGGCGATCTCGGCATCGCGCTGACCGACGTGGTCGGCATGGATGCCTTTCTCGCCGATTTCGACCTGTATTTCGCCAAGCTGTTCGACGGCCTGCGCCACGATTCCGGCGATCCGCTTGTCTGGGGTGAAAAAGCCATCGCCCATTACCACAAGCTGCGCATCGACCCGCAAACCAAGCG
>CALMFQ010000651.1 GCA_937863215.1 uncultured Pseudomonadota bacterium | reverse complement strand
TGCCCGGCGGTTTTGTCGATCAGGACGAACGCATCCGCGATGCGGCGATCCGCGAATTGCGCGAAGAAACCCGGCTGAAGGTGCCGGCGCCGGTGCTGGCCGGCTCGATCCGCAGCTCGCGGGTGTTCGACCACCCGCACCGCTCGCTACGCGGCCGCACCATCACCCATGCGTTTTTGTTCGAACTGGCACCCACCGGCGAAGGCTTGCCAAAAGTGAAAGGCACCGACGATGCCGACAAGGCCAAGTGGGTGCCGTTGTTTGAATTCCAGCGCATGGAAGACCAGCTGTTCGAAGACCATTTCTACGTGGTCAACTGGTTCCTCGGCCAGGTTTGAATCCGGGGGCAAAAGTTGCGCTCGGCGCGACCTTAGCGCAGCAGCAGATAACACCCCGCGGCCAGCATCAGCCCCAGCCAGAACAGGCGCTGGCCGGCCTTTTCCAGGCTGTAGGCACGCGCAATCGCCCGCTGCGGCGATTCACCGCGGATCTGGTTGCGGCGCACCGCTTCCAGCAGCTTTTCCGCATTGCTGCTCAGCCAATGCTGGCCCAGCAGACTCATTGCCAGCATCAGCCCGGCAAGCACAATACCGATCGACATGACGTAACCCCCTGTGAGTCGGGACATGCCGCAATATTAGTATTCGATTATGTCGCGCCTGTGTCGGCGCTACACCATATGTAAACAGTAGTTACAATAATGCCGCCTGGCGGCGGCATTGTATCACCACGGCTCAGTCGCAGGCTATTCGACCGCTTTCACCGCAGTCACAAAATAGGCAGTCTCGCCGAAACAATCGCTGGGAATACCGACATGCTGGTCATACACCAGCGCCACACGCTTGCCCATCAGCGCATTGATCCTGTCGGCCACCATGTCGTCGCGTACGGTGAAAGCGAATTTCTCCGGCATACTGCCCGGCATCGCCACCATCGACAGCTCGCCCTCCCAGGTCTTGCAGAGCCAGCCCTTGCGCGAAAATTTCTGTACGTAGCCGGCACGCTCGCCGTTGGAATAGCTCCAGTTCATCACGCTCCACAGGTAAAGCCCAGCCAGCGCCAGCAACGCCACTACCACCAGGATCAAACCCTTCCACCACGACGACAATTTTTGTTTATTCAGCTGCATATCACACCCTGAAAATCGGCTCCGCATCGAATTTAGCACAAATACGCCGGATTTCCGGCCGTGACCAGGCAGAAAGGCCGCAGATTTTTACATATCCATCTAAAGAATTGCTCTGGCCGGTCCGATAACGCTGAAGTGGTGTGTTTTCCTGACTTGAATTGCGTCCATGCAAATCATAACTAACCTGCAGAGCCTGTTCGCACAGCGCCAGCTCGATACCGCCAGCTCCGGCAATAGCCAGGCGCTGCGGCGGTTGTCGTCCGGCCTGCGCGTCAATTCGGCGCGCGACGATGCGGCCGGGCTGGCGGTTGGCGAGCGGTTGCGGGCGCAGATCAACGGCGCGAATCAGGCATGGCGTAATACCAACGATAGTGTTTCGCTGCTGCAGACGGCCGACGGCTCGCTGAGCAAGATCAACGACATGATGCAGCGCATGCGCGAACTGGCAGTGCAGGCGAACAATGCCACGCTGCAGGCGAGCGACCGCCAGGCATTGCAGGCCGAAGCCAACCAGCTGACACAGGAAATCAGCAGCATTGCCAAGAAAGCCGAATTCAACGGTCAGAACGTATTTTCCCAGGCCGATGCAAGCATTGGCGGCGACAAGGACCGGCGCGCAGTTCTGGACGGGCTCAAGCTCGGCTGGCTGGAAGAATCGGAACAACGCATCAAGAAGTTCTACGGTATCGTTGGCGACGGCGCGCTGACGATGGACGTGAATCTGAACAGCAGCGACGGTGCCGGCGGCAAACTGGCCTATGTCAGCACGACCGCGGTCGGCGGCAACGGGCAATGGCAAAATATTACGCTGAATCTGGACATGGCGGATTTCACGCCACCCAATCTGCCCAACGGCGGCAGTGCGCCATATTACAACGACCGCATCATCGCGCACGAAATGGTGCACGCCGAAATGTCGCGCTCGATGGACTTCAACTCGTTGCCGAATTGGTTCAAGGAAGGGGCGGCGGAATTCATCCATGGCGCGGACGAACGCCTGAATGCCGATTACGCCGGCGGTGGCGGCTGGGCGGCGATGATCGCGGCATTCAACGCCGACAGCGTCGCCGCATCGGCCGGCTACTCTGCCGGCTACGCAGCACTGCGCTACATGCACGACAAGATCAAGGCGGCGGGCGGCGCCGGGGTCAAGGACATCATGACCTACCTGAGCAACAACGCCGGCTCCACGCTGGATCAGGCACTGACCAACGCCAGCCACGGTGCATTCGCCAATCTGGCCGGCTTCCAGACCGCGTTCCAGACCAACGGCAACGCCTTCGTCGCCGCGATGAATCTGACCAATGCCGACACCGGCGCCATCGGCGGTGCCGACACCGATGGCGGGACGGTGCTGAACGCCACCGACATCATGCTGGATCGCGGCCAGCGTGCGGGTAGCAATGTGCTGGATGGCTTCAAGCTGAATTTCCCGACCCAGGGCGGCGGTAGCACGGTCAAGGAATACCAGTTCCAGGTTGGTGCCAATGCCGACCAGACCATCAAGACCCAGATTCAATCGTTCAGTGCCATCAGTCTGGGCATCGATGACATCGATCTGGTGCAGTTACCGACTTTTGCCATCGCACATCTGGATGAAGCGCTGGACTTCGTCAACCGCCAGCGCGCCAATATCGGTGCGGTGCTCAACCGCCTCGACGCAACCGCGACCAATCTGCAGATCAACGCCGAAAACACCTCGGCGGCGCGTTCGCGCATCATGGATGCCGACTTTGCGCAGGAGAGTGCCGTATTGACCCGGCAGCAAATCCTGACACAAGCTGCAACAGCGATGCTGAGCCAGGCCAACAGCCAGCCGAATATGGCGCTCAGCCTGCTGCGCGGATAGACACCGTTTTTGCCGCAATAAAAAACCACGTTCGTAGAACGTGGTTTTGCCTTTTGCCCCCCAAAGGGGGGCACACCTAGCGGCCCTTCGGAGAAGGCCCGCTCTCTTGTTCCAACAGCAGCTGTTGCTGATGCAACTCTTCCTTCTCTTGGAACTTCACGT
>CALMFQ010000650.1 GCA_937863215.1 uncultured Pseudomonadota bacterium | reverse complement strand
GCGCTTGATCTGGCACAGCGCGATGCCGCCGAATGGAACGCCTCGGTCGAACGCGGCCATGCCATCCTGCGCAGCTGCTGCCAGCGCGTGGTAGCGGCCGGGTTCTCGACCGGTGGCGCAGTGGTGTTGAACCAGGTGATTCGCCAGCCACAGGCTTTTGCCGCGTTGATCAGCATCAGCGCACCGCTGCGGTTCAAGAAATTCTCCGCACGTTTTGCCAGGCCGCTGGCGCGCTGGAACCGTGCGCTGCAGTCGGCCGGGCTGCCGCAACTGACGCGCCAGTTCGTCACCAATCATGCCGACAACCCGCACATCAATTACCTGCGCTGCCCGGTGCGAAGCATCGCACAAATCCAGCGTCTGATGCGGCAGGTTTACCGCGGACTGGGGTCGATCCGCATTCCGTCGCTGATCATCCATGCCGACGGCGACCCGAAAGTCGATGTGCAAAGCGGCCGCGACATCTACCGCGCAATCGGCGCCAGTGCCAAGCGCTATCGCGAAATACGCTTCAACCAGCACGGCATTGTGCGCGGCGCAATTGCTCAACAGGTATTTGCCGAAGTCGGCGCCTTTCTCAACACCCTGCCCGGCTGAACAGTACCGCCCTGCAAGCCGCTCTGGTACTGGCCTGCAGGCCAGGCTGAACGGCAATACCGGCGCGCCCTGCAGCCCGGATACCAAAATGCCCGGCAGCGCCGGGCATTCTTGTCGGTCATCGGAAAAACATCTCAGCCGTAACGCTGGTCCGCCACAAACGGGTTACTGCGCCGCTCCTCGCCGAACGTCGACATCGGCCCGTGACCGGGAACAAACTGCACCTCGTCGCCGAGCGTGAACAACTGCTCGCGGATCGAGTTGATCAGCGTCTGGTAATCGCCACCGGGGAAGTCGGTACGGCCGATCGAGCCTTCGAACAGCACATCGCCGACCCAGGCGGTCTTGCTGGCCGGATCGAAGAAAATCACGTGCCCCGGCGTATGCCCCGGCGCCTGCCGCACCTGCAGCGTGACATTGCCGACGCTGACCGTATCGCCTTGCTGCAGCCAGCGATCCGGCGTGAACACCTTGGCCTGGCCGAAACCGAACATCGCCGCCTGCTGCGGCAGCGCATCGATCCAGAACTTGTCGGCCGGATGCGGCCCCTCGATCGGCAATCCCAGTTGCTCCGCCAGCGCCGCCGTGCCGCCGACATGGTCGAGATGGCCGTGGGTGAGCAGTATCTTTTCCAGCGTCACCCCCTGGCGCTCCGCCTCGGCAAGAATGCGCTCGATGTCGCCGCCGGGATCGACTGCGGCGCCACGCATGGTTTCATCGCACCAGATCAGCGAACAGTTCTGGTCGAACGGGGTAACGGGAACGATAGAAAATTTCAGCATCACAGGCTCTCGGATTGGAATATGACATCAATACAGCAACTTGCCATTATGCACCAGCCAGAGAGATGGAAGGTTGCATTGTAGTCGATTGCCCTGCATAAGTTACTGAGCATCGTCTCTTCTCAATACATTACCTCCTCCCTCCATAACCACTTGACCACAAAAAAAAAAAAAAAGAAAATCGACAGAAATAACTCTCAAAAAAAGCAAGATATCATGCCGCGACACAAGCCTGCCCGGACCAC
>CALMFQ010000649.1 GCA_937863215.1 uncultured Pseudomonadota bacterium | reverse complement strand
GATTTTCTCTATTACTGGTTTCATCGCGCCAGCCACCGTATCCGCTGGATGTGGGCATCGCATGTGGTACATCACTCGTCGGAGCGGCTGAATTTCTCCACCGCGTTCCGCCAGAGCCTGACTTATCCGGTCTCGGGCATGTGGTTGTTCTGGGTGCCGCTGGCGTGGATCGGCTTCACGCCGGATCAGGTGGTGCTGATTGTCGGGCTGAGTCTGGCGTATCAATTCTTCGTGCATACGCAGGCAGTCGGCAAGCTGGGCCGGGTTGAGGCGATCTTCAACACCCCATCGCATCATCGTGCCCATCACGCGCGCAATCCACAGTACATCGACCGCAATTACGCCGGTATCCTGATTGTCTGGGACAAATTGTTCGGCACTTTTGTCGAGGAAACCGCGGCGCCGGAATACGGCATCGTACGCCAGATCCACAGCCATAACCCGTTGTTGCTGACGTTTCACGAATGGCTTGCGATGTTTGGCGATGTGATTCGCGAGCGCGATCTGCGTTATTTGTGGATGCCGCCCGAATGGCGCCAGCCCGAGGCCGCTGCGGAGGCGGCGCAGCCGGAAGCGGGTTGACGCGCTTCCGGCCACTCCCTATAGTTTGCTGCATGAAAACCGAACTCAATGAACTGGAAGGCAAAGTTCAATCGTTGATTGCGCTTTGCCAGCGCCTGCGGCGCGAAAATGGCGAGCTGCGCCAGCAGCTCGCCTCCTCGCACAACGAGAATGCCCGGCTGGGCGAAAAGGTCAGCGTTGCCGCACAGCGCATCGAGGCCTTGTTGCAAACGATACCGGAGTCCGCCACATGAGCCAGATCCGTACGCTCGACGTGACCATCATGGGTCGCGATCTGCGCATTGCCTGCCCGGAAGAGGAAGAAACCTCGCTGCGCCTGGCAGTCGAATATCTCGATGAAAAAATGCAGGCGATCCGCGATGGCGGCAAGATCGTTGGCATCGACCGCATCGCGATCATGGCGGCGTTGAACATTACGCACGAACTGCTGCATACCAGCGTCGACGGCGACGTCGATCTGGGCGATATGAAGCGGCGCATGCAGGGTATGAGCCGGGCGGTCGACGCGGTGCTGGCGGAACAGCCGCAATTATTCTGATCGCGGCAGAACCTGCCCCTTTTCAGCGCACGGGGAAATGTTACAATGCCTCAACTCCCTGCGATGTTCGTTTTGGTCTTAAATTCTTTGAACCAATATCGTTGAGATATGGTTGCCGATCCAATGGGTTCTGTGTGCGCGCTCCTTGCGAATGCGCCTGACGAGCCCGGTACGCGACCCCTTGAACCTCAGGTTCAAGATGCCAGGGCCAGACGGCATTGGCGGGGAGTCTCCCTCCGGTCATCCGCATGATTCCAGACAAAGCCGTATTGCGGCGCCAGCTGCGCCAGGCGCGTGCCAGTATCAAACCGCGACAACGTCGCCTTGCCGCCGCCGCCTTTACCCGCAATGCGATCCGTTCCGGCCTGCTGCTGCGTTTCCGTCGTATCGCTTTCTATATCCCGATGCCTGCCGAGCTCGATCTGCGCCCGCTGCTCAACGAAGCGCTGTGGCGCCAGCGCGAATGCTGGCTGCCGGTGGTGCCGCAAGGGCGCGGCAAGCGCATGCGTTTCACTCAGGTGCACCCGGATAATGGCTGGTATCTGAATCGCTATCGCATCCCCGAAGTCGCCGCGCGACGCAGCCTGCCGGCACGTGCGCTGGACCTGATGTTCGTGCCGCTGGTCGGTTTCGATCCGTACGGCAACCGGCTCGGCATGGGCGGCGGCTATTACGATGGCACGCTGGCATTCCTGCGCCGTCGCAAGGCATGGCGCCGGCCGTTGCTGGTGGGGGCGGCGTTCGAATGCCAGAAAGTCGCGCAATTACCGGCCGATCCGTGGGATCAGCCGCTCGATTGGGTGATTACCGAGTCGCGGGTATACCGCTGCAAACGGAGAAGGCAATGAGATTCTGGCTGATGAAAAGCGAACCGGCCGACTGCAGTATCGACGATCTCGCGGCGTTGCCGCAGCAGACCGTTGCCTGGTATGGCGTGCGCAACTACCAGGCGCGCAATTTCATGCGCGATCAGATGGGGATCGGCGATTCGGTGCTGTTTTATCACTCCAGCTGCACCGAGCCGGGTATCGCCGGTATTGCAACCGTCAGCCGCAAGGCTTATCCGGATGCGACCCAGTTCGACCCGGCCAGCCGCTATTTCGATCCCAAGGCGGCGCCCGACAATCCGCGCTGGTTCAATGTCGATGTCAGACTGGTGCGCAAGACACGCCTGCTGCCGCTGGCCGAACTGCGTGCCCATCCGGAGCTGGCGAGCATGCGCATACTGCAGAAGGGTAACCGGCTGTCGATCACGCCGGTCGATCCGTGCGAATGGCAGATTATCGAGGGCTTGCTGCAATGTTGAGCTATTTACCGGCATTTCTGGCAGTGGGGGCCGTTGCCGGCTTTCTCGCCGGCCTGCTCGGTGTCGGTGGCGGACTGATCGTTGTGCCGGCGCTGGTATTCGTGTTCGAGCATGCTGCGGTGGCGCCGCAGCACGTACTGCATCTGGCTCTGGGCACGTCGCTGGCATCGATCCTGTTTACCTCGCTGTCGAGCATTCGCAGCCACCATGCGCGTGGCGCGGTGAATTGGGCGATTGTGCGTGCCATCAGCCCCGGCATCCTGCTTGGCACCTTTGGCGGCGCTACCGTGGCCGGACAGATTTCGACGCTCGGGCTGAAATGGTTTTTCGTCGCGTTTGCCACGCTGGTCGGGCTGCAGATGTTTACCGGCACCAAGCCACGTGCGGCACGCGAACTGCCCGGCGGCGCCGGGATGTTCGCCGCGGGCGGTGCGATCGGCATGATTTCCAGTTTCGTCGGCATCGGTGGCGGCTCGCTATCGGTGCCGTTCATGAGCTGGTGCAATGTCGCGATCCACCAGGCGGTCGGCACTTCGGCGGCAATCGGCTTTCCGATTGCATTGGCCGGGGCGCTGGGCTATCTGGCCAACGGCTGGGCGGTAAACGGATTGCCGGCCGGCGCGTTGGGTTTCGTGTACCTGCCGGCACTGGCAGGGATTGTGCTCACCAGTGTCTTGACCGCTGGCAGCGGCGCGCGGCTGGCACACCGGATGCCGGTGATGCAGCTGAAGAAGCTGTTTGCGCTGCTGTTGCTGCTGATGGCGGCAAAAATGCTGTGGAGCTTGCTGTAACGATTTTATTCAAGCCTGTGAGGATGTAAGTAATGAAGATTCGTTCGATGGTTGCCGCGATCGCGGTATTGACCGCTACCGGCAGTGCGTTTGCCGATCCGGCGGCGGATTTTGCCGCTGCCAAGAAGCAGATCGAAGCCGATTTCAAGACCGCCAGCACGGCCTGCAAACAGGCGCCCAAAGCCGAGCGCAAGGCTTGCAACGGCAAAGCCAAGGCTGACAAGACCGCTGCCTTCAGCGAAGCGAAAAAGCAGCTGGACGCAGCCAAAACCTGCCCTGACTGCGGCAGTGTGGTCGAAGTCAAGGAGCGCAGCGTGCAGGGCGAAGGCTCGGGCCTCGGTGCCGCTGCCGGCGCTGCTGCCGGCGGCCTGTTGGGCAAACAGATCGGCAAGGGCAAGGGTAATACCGCTGCCACTGTAGCCGGTGCGCTGGTCGGTGGTCTGGCCGGGCACGAGGCCGAGAAGGCAATCGGTTCGCACAAGGCCTATGATTACGTGGTGAAACTGAACAACGGCAAGACCGAGACCGTTGTCGGCAAGGATAGCGACAGCGCGCCGTTGTTCAAGGCTGGCGACAAGGTCAAGTACAGGGACGGTGCCTTGACCGCCCAATAATTGCGGGAGTCACACTATGCAGCGCAGCCCGAAGGTGATTCATGTCCTGGCGGCTGCGCTGTTTTATTTTCTGCCGCCGGCCTTGGCCGGAGAGCTGCGGGATTTCTCCGCAATCGACCGGCACGCACTGGCAGCGCCGCCCGAGCTGAAGCAAGCGCCGAAAAAACTGGTCGCCTATCTGATCGCGCCGGCACAGGATGACGTCGACAAGGCGCGGGCAATTTTCCGCTGGCTGACCGACAACGTCGAATACGATATCGCCAGCTATCGCAGCGGCGCGGTGTCGGCGCTGCTGGCAGAAGATGTGCTCGCCAGCGGTAAGGCGATGTGCTCCGGCTATGCCACATTGTTCGGCGAGCTGGCGCAGCTGGCCGGGCTGGAAGTGGTCTCGGTACATGGCTATGCCAAGGGTTTCGATTACCGGCCGGGCGATACCGTCGGCGCCGCCAATCACGACTGGAACGCGGTACGGCTGCAGGGGCGCTGGCAACTTATCGATTCAACCTGGGGTGCCGGTGGCGTTGATGAGACCGGCTCTTACCGGCGGCGTTTCCAGCCGCATTATTTCCTCACCGATCCGGCGCAGCTGGCGTATAGCCATTGGCCGGAAGAGCGTCAGTGGCGTCTGCTCGATACCGAGCAGACTGCCGACGGATTTGCCGCACTGGTGCGGCCGACCCCGACATTCTTCGAGCTGGGACTGGGCCTCGGGCCACAGCGCACGCACACGCTGCAGCCGCACTGCAATCGTTTCGAGGTGGTGCTGGATGTGCCAACCGATGTGGTCTTGACCGCCACGCTGACGCAACCGGGGCGCCTGCTCGATCGCTCCACGCTGGTGCAACGCGAGCAGCGCCAGGCCAGAATTCAGGTATTGCTGCCGGACAATGGTGAATATCGTCTCAATCTTTACGCCAAGCCACGCGCCGACAAGAACGGGCCGTTCGAACCGGTACTCACCTACCGCATCGTCGCGCAGGGGCTGAGCGCCACCACGGCCCGGTTGCCGGAAAGTTATGTCACCTTTCGCGAATACCAGTCGCAGCTGCTGGCGCCGCTGGCAGGCCAGTTGCCGAACGGGCAGGTGCAGGCATTTGCGCTGACGGTGCCGGAGGCCGTGGAAGTCGCTGTAGTCTTGGCCGACGGGCAGTGGTTCAAGCTGGCGCGCAATGGCCAGCAATTTGCCGGCGAGGCGTTGATCGGTGGGCCGGTTACCGTGGTCGCCAGTTTCGACGCGACGGCAAAAAATTATTTCACCCTGCTGGGCTACAGTGGCGTAGCCGCCGACGCGTTACCGGCGGTGCTGCCGACTTGTGTTCCCTGAGCAAGGAGCTGACGATACGCCGTCAGCGCCTGCTCGACGCTGACATCCGCCACTTGCCGCGACTCCGGCTGCAATGCCACGAAGGGTACGCCCCACGGGTGCCACTGAGTCAGCCCCGATTGACCGAAAAAACAGACGATCGGCTTGCCCAGCCCGGCACCGATGTGCATCGCACCGCCATCGCTGCAGATCAGCCGATCGACCAGGCTCAGCCCGGCAATCAGTTGCGGCAGCTCGGCGGTTGGAAACGGTAGCAGCGGCAGGCCGGTAGTACCATCGATAATCCTGCGTGCCTTGTTGTCGTCGCCTGGATGCTGCGGATTGTCTTCGGCACCCGGCGACCAGAACAGCAGGAACGCCGCATCGAATTCCGCGTGCAGGCGCCGGGCCAGCTCGACAAAGCGTTCTGCCGGCCAGCGCTGGCTTGGCTTGCGCGCGCTGATGTGCAGGCCGATCAGTGGCTGACCTGCCCGGTAGCCCGGCAGCCGCTGCAACGCTGTGGCGGCGCAGCTCGCCTGTGCCGGATCGGCTTGCAACCGCAGCGCCGGCGGTGCGCCGTTGATCGCGAATGGCTGCAGCAGTTGCGCCAGTTGCTCGGTGACGTGGCCGGTCTGGGCCCGGTTGGCGATCGGTAAATCCAGTCCCGGCGCGCTACCGCTGTCGGGGGCAAAACCGATGATGTGACGTGGGCGGAACCAGCGCGCCATTTGCAGCGCGCGGCCGGAAAAAGTGCTATCGCCAAGAATGATGTAATCGTAACGCTGGCGGTACAGTTGCCAGTACATGCGCACCCGTTGCCAATAAATGCCGCTGCTGGATTGCCCGTTGTCGCGGTGCTTGCCCTTGGTGTAGGCATAGACCTGATCGAGGTCCGGGTTGTTGGCGATTACCGCGACGTTGTAGCTGTTGACCAATGCATCGATCCGCGCATCGGGGAGGTGCTGGCGCAGGCTGTGGATCAGCGGCGTGGTGCAGACCAGATCGCCGATGTTGTCGCGGCGCATTACAAGGATGCGCAACGGACGGTCGTCAGAGTTCATTGG
>CALMFQ010000648.1 GCA_937863215.1 uncultured Pseudomonadota bacterium | reverse complement strand
AGCAGGTAGCATAACGCACTCCCTTTGGCAGACGAAAAACAGAGGGAAGCTCAGACTTCAAACTTGTAGTCGCCAGGCAGGTGGATTTCTTTAAAAAACATTTAAGGCCGTAAGGCAATCGAATGGGCTCCCCCTCCTGACACAGCATCGACGTGCCAGACTGGAAGTATCAGCCACCAGTCAGCAGAAAGAAGGAGTCCAGCATGAAGATTCCGCGTATTGGCATTGCTCTGGCAAAACAGATATTTCAACTGCACGGCGTGGATGTGAACGAGCGGGCGGTGTTGCGGCGGCAGCAAGCTTTTGGCGCTTCGATACGCCGCCCCCGGATTCCGCCTGCAGGCTGCATCCGGGCTACACGGCGGCATCGATCAGCGGCAAGCAACGCATCAAGCGGTGTGCCGCTCTTTTTCTTTACCTTGGCACCGCTTCTTTGCACCGTGCCGATGACGGCACGCCCTTTGCTTGTTATCCCGCTATCCCCCACTTGTTCCGGGATGGCAAACCATGTTGATCCAGCCCAGCAGTGCTTATTCCGCGCTTTTGCCGACCTCTGGCGCTCATCGCGCCGCAGCGGCACAGGCGGCCGATGTTGGTGTGGCGGCGGCAAATGTTGCCGAGCGCAGCAGTATTTCTGCCGCCGGGCGCGCGCGGCTGGCGGCGGATTCGGCTGATGCGGGTAGCGGCGCGACGGTGGCCTACGATACCGACCGGGGTACGCTGCAACTGGATATCGATGCCTATTTCACCCCGCCGGCGCAGAGCGGTGCGACGTTTGAACTGCCGCCGTTGCTGTCGCCCAGCCCGCGCAATATCGCGGCGTTGCGTGAGCATGTGTCGGCGGTCATGCCGCAGTTTCTGGCGCAGCACGGCATCACAGCGGCACCGGCGAGTATTGAATACGACAATTACGGGAAAATGATTCTGCCGGCGGATTACGCCGATGCCGAGGCGTTTCGCCAGGCGCTGGCGGCCACGCCGGCGCTGGATCGCGAATTGCGCACCAGTGCGGCGCTGAGTTCGGATCTGCTGGAGCTGAACAAGTCGCTGGCGTTCCAGCAGGAATACGCTGCCGCCAGCAGCCCGGCGGCGGTGCAGGCGGTGCTGGCGAAATATGCGTGGCTGCTTGCCGGGCAACAATCCGCTTCGAAGATTGAGCTGCAATTTGCCGCCAGCGGGCAGATGAGTATTGTTGCCGATGGTCAG
>CALMFQ010000647.1 GCA_937863215.1 uncultured Pseudomonadota bacterium | reverse complement strand
CGACGCGCAATCCGTAGGCATCGTCAAACCCCAGACCGCACATTTCGACACCCCGCTGCAACTAAGCAGCGGCGCGGTGCTGCCTGCCTACGATCTGGTTTACGAAACCTACGGCACGCTGAACGCGACGCGCAGCAATGCAATCCTGATCTGCCATGCGCTTTCGGGCAATCATCATCTGGCCGGCAAATACACGGCCGAAGACAAAAACCCCGGCTGGTGGGACAACATGATCGGCCCGGGCAAACCGATCGACACCAACCGTTTTTTTGTCGTCGGCCTCAACAATCTGGGAGGTTGTCACGGCTCGACCGGCCCTTCCAGCATCGACCCGGCAAGCGGCAAGCCTTACGGTTCGGCGTTCCCGTTGATCCTGGTATCCGACTGGGTGCAATCGCAGGCACGGCTGGCCGATCTGCTCGGCATCCAGCAATGGGCGGCGGTAATTGGCGGCAGCCTGGGCGGCATGCAGGCATTGCGCTGGAGCATCAGTTTTCCGCAACGGGTGCGCTACTGCCTGGTGATTGCCTCGGCACCGAAACTGACGGCACAGAACATCGCCTTCAACGACGTGGCACGCCAGGCGATCCTGACCGACCCGGATTTCCATGGCGGCAATTACTACGAACATGATGTGGTACCGAAGCGCGGGCTGCGGCTGGCGCGCATGCTCGGCCACATCACCTATCTGTCGGATGACGGCATGGGCGAGAAATTCGGCCGGCTGCTGAAATCCGGCGAATACAAATACGGTTTCGATGTCGAATTCGAAATCGAATCCTATCTGCGCTATCAGGGCGACCGCTTTGCCGGTGTGTTCGATGCCAATACCTACCTGCTGATGACCAAGGCGCTGGATTATTTTGACCCGGCACGCCATTACGGCGGCAAGCTGTCGCGCGCATTGCAACAGGCGCAGGCAAAGTTTCTGGTGGTATCGTTCACTTCCGACTGGCGCTTTTCGCCGGCGCGTTCGCGCGAAATCGTCAAGGCGCTGCTCGACGCCAAAAAAGACGTCAGCTACGCCGAAATCGAATCGGCGCATGGCCACGACGCCTTCCTGATGACCGACCCGCAATACCAGGCGCTGATGCGGGCGTACATTGCCAATATCGCGACGGAGTAAGCCGTGTCGAATCCCCCAATCCGCCACGATTTCCAGCTGATCAGCAATCTGGTCGAACGCGACTCCAGCGTGCTCGACCTCGGCTGCGGCGACGGCACGCTGCTGAAACTGCTGCACGATACCAAGGCAGCGCGCGGCTATGGCGTGGAAATCAGCGATGCCAACGTACTGGCGTGCGTGCAGAACGGCATCAATGTAATCCAGAACGATCTGGAAGGCGGGCTGTCGACGTTCGAATCGGATTCGTTCGACTATGTGATCCTGTCACAAACGCTGCAGGCAGTGCATCAGACGGAAAAAATCATTACCGAAATGCTGCGCGTCGGCCGCCAGGTCATCGTCACCTTCCCCAACTTCGGCTACTGGCGCAATCGCTGGCAGATCATCGCCGGGCGCATGCCAGTATCGAAAACCCTGCCGTACCAGTGGTACGACACGCCGAACGTGCACCTGTGCACCATCAATGACTTCGAGGATTTCTGCCATGGCCACGGCGTGAAGATTCTTGAACGCGCCATTCTCACCCATGGCGAACGGATCGAGTTATTGCCGAACTGGCTCGGCAACCTGGCAGTGTATCGCATCCAGTCGCAGTAATACCCGACACGCCCCACCCCCGTCGCAGCACCTTCAAACAGGCAGCAGCAAGGGCTGAAGCAATTCGCCCGATCAATTCGCACATCCGAATACATTAATAACTACTAATATATTGATATGTGCGTTAGCATGTGTACAGAAACCATCGTGTCCTGCCAGCCCACCCGGATGTACGCCATGAAGAAAATCACCGCCCTCGCCTCGCTTCTGTTCAGCCTGATCGGCTCCAGCTGGGCCGGTGACGGCCAGTGGCAAGCACTGAATTACAGCAGCAATGTCGCCGGGCTGGACAGCAATCCGCTGCGCGGCTTTATTCCCTACGAAGGCAGCTATGCCGGCTTTCCGCACAGCATGGAGTATTTCAACCTGCCGCTGCGCAGCCTGATGAGCGGGCCGGATTCGTTTGACTGGAGCGCGCTGGAACAGCATCTGAACACCATCGCCCAGCGCGGCCATCAGGCGGTGCTGCGCATCCAGCTCGATACCCCGGGCGAGCCGACCGGCATCCCGCAATACCTGCTCGACGCCGGGCTGACCACATATCGCTACGACGATTACGATAATAATGGCATCAGCCTGATGCCGGACTGGAACGACAGCCGGCTGATCGACGCGCTGGGCCGCTTCATTGCCGCATTCGGCGCGCGCTACGACGGCGATGCCCGCATCGGTTTCGTTACCGCCGGCCTGTATGGATTCTGGGGTGAATGGCATACCTATCCGTACGACACGCGCGGCATGAACGACGCCAACCGCACCTTGCTGCTGCAGGCCTATCAGCAAGCGTTCCACAAGAGCCATATCCAGCTGCGTGTGCCGGCCAGCAGCGATAGCGCATTGCTGGACCGTTTCGGCTATCACGACGATATGTATGCCGATTCGACCATCGGCAGTACCGACTGGCATTTCTGGCCGACCCTCGGCGCCGCCGGCCTGAGCAACATCTGGCAAACCCGCCCGATTGGCGGTGAAGTGGCGCCGCCGCTGCAGGACAGCCTGTTCAACCAGTGGCCGAACAATATCGGACAGAGCTTCACCCAGGCCACCTATACCACCCACGCCAGCTGGCTGCTGAACCACTGGCTGTTCGCAACCGGAGCCAGCAATGGCACGGTCTACAACAATGCCCTGCAAGCACACCGGCAACTGGGTTACCAGCTCAGCGCCGCTGCGGCGCGTGTGCCGGATAGCGCCAGCGGTGCGCCGCTGCTGGCCGAGGTACAATTGCGCAACGATGGCGTGGCTCCGTTCTATTACAACTGGCCGGTCAGCATCGCGGCAATCAATGGCAACGGCAATATTGTCAAACAATGGCAGGCCGACTGGTCGTTGCCGGCGATCCAGCCGGGTAGCGTCGTAACGCGGCGGCTGGAAATCGCAGCGCCGGCATTGCCGGATGGCGATTACCGACTGGTCATGCAGATAGCCAACCCGCTGGGCAACGCCCAGCCGGTGAAGCTGGCCAATCTGGAGCAGGATCGCGACGCCAGCGGCTGGCTGACGTTGCAGGCATTCCGGGTCGGCGCCGGAGGCAACGTCGTGGCCCCGCCGCCGGTGGCCGCACCACTGCTGCTGGATGATTTCAATCGCAGCAAATACGCGACCAACGCACTCGGCCAATGGACTGGCGGTAACAGCTTCGCCAATGGCAAGGGTGCGGGTCAGTTTGCCAATGGTGCGCTGACACTGGCATACAGGAACGATGGTTACTTCGGCAGCAGCATCGGCCGCAGCCTGGCCGGTTATCAGGCACTGGTGCTGCGCATCCGCGGTGGTGCCGGAGGCGAGCAGCAGCACTTTCATCTGGCACTGGGCGGAATATCCAGGCTATTTGCCAGCCTCACGCCACAGGCAATCGGCACCAGCTATCAGACCATCCGTATTCCGTTCAGCGCTTTTGGCAGCGAGCTCAAGCTGCAAACGGTCGATGCACTGCAATTGACGTTCTGGGACGGCTACAGCGGCAAGATCGAAATCGACTCGATCCAGTTCGAATAAACAAAGCGCAGCCGAATTGTCTAAACTACAAAGCCCATTGCAGCCAGTGGACGCTTAAACCATGACAAAACGGGTATTGATTGTCGACGACAGCAGAATGTCGCGCATGCTGATCAAGGCGCTGATGGAAGACCTGCACCCGGACTGGGACTACATCGAGGCCGACAGTGGCGATCAGGCATTGGCGCTGGCCACCGGCACTACAGTCGATCTGGTGACGATGGACGTCAACATGCCGGGGCTGAACGGCATCGAAGCAGCCACCCGTTTCAAGCAACTGCAACCGCAGGCATTTATCGCCATGCTCACCGCCAATATCCAGAGCGGTATGCGCCAGCGTGCCGAGGCGATTGGCGTGAACTTCTACGGCAAACCGGTCAACGACGTCATCGTTGCCCAGCTGTTCGCCGACTTCGGCGCCGCCCGCCCCTGATTCGACTCAAGCCCGCAGCATCGTGTGCATCCGACGGGAAAACCCAGGCTGGTCATCGAACGCGCTGGCAATTCGGCTCAGAGCGGGATCGGCGCGCTGGCCGGCCGCACAGCACGCATGCGGCGGCAGAAACGATCAGCCACAGCCAGCGATCCGTACTGCCTGCGCCAGCACTGAGCCGGATCAAGCCAATCGACAAACACTGCATCAATCCGGCCTACTTCATGCGATCATTACGCCTTGGATCAAAAGAAAGGCGGGCGCAGAGTGCGCACCCGGCTCCACGCACCGGCCATTGCGGAAGATGCAGGCAAACGGCAGCGTACCCTCACCGCCAAACCAGAAATGAATGTTGCAAGCCGTTTAGAATTCAGCCAGTTTTGCTCTGACGCCCCCTCCATCCAGACAGGCATTGCCGGCCCGCTGATGCTCGGCATGCACTGCATCGGGCCGCTGCCGGATCTGGACGGTTTCGACGGGCCATTGCAGCGGATTGCCACGCCGTTGCTGGACGGCAGCAAGGCGCTGTGCGAAGTCTGGCATAGCGGCAGTCCCTGCATCCAGGAATGCTTTGAAGACATCGTGCTGCGCCGCAACGATGCGCTCCTTTTCGGCGTCATCGAGCTGGACGAAAGCCGGCTGACGCACAGCGCCGATCAATCGCCGCTGCTACTGGCGGCTGAAAGCGCCTACCGGCAGATATTCGCACTGCTGGAAGCGCAGGATTTCCCCTACCTGTGGCGTACCTGGAATTATCTGCCGCGCATTCATGCAACGGAATGCGGGCTGGAGCGCTATCGGCAATTCAATATCGGTCGCCATCAGGCATTCGTCGCCTTCGAGCGCCCGGTTGCCGGCAGCCCGGTGGCCTGCGCTCTGGGAGTGCCACACGGCCCGTTGTCGATCGCCTTCATGGCCGGGCGCCGGCCGGCGCACCAGATCGAAAACCCGCGCCAGGTCAGCGCATTTGCCTACCCGGCCGAATACGGACCGCGCAGCCCGACCTTTACCCGCGCTGCCACGATCAATAACGGTAACAACGAGGTATTGTTCATTTCCGGCACCGCCAGCATTGTCGGCCATGCAACGCTGCATCATGGCGACGTAATCGCGCAGACCAGGGAAACCGTCGCCAATCTGGCGATACTGATCGAGCAGGCCAACCTCCGCCACCCGACTGCGCCATACGCGCTGCAGGATTTGATCTACCGCGTCTACGTGCGTCACGCACACGACTATCCGCTGGTACGCACCACGCTGGAACAACTGGTCGGCAACGCTATCGAGGCAGCCTACCTGCAGGCCGACGTCTGTCGCACCGATCTGCTGGTGGAAATCGAAGCGCTGGCATTCAAACCACTACCGGAGCAAGCAGCATGAAAGACTGGGGTCCGGCACTACTGGCAGCGCTGTGCTGCTACAGCGCCGGCAGCGGCGCCGAACAGGCGCCGCTGTGGGAAGCGGGAATCGGCGTCGCCGCGCTGACGCTGCCGGCTTACCGCGGCGCCGACAAGACCCATCAGTTTGTCCTGCCACTACCCTATTTCACTTATCGCGGCGACATTTTCAAAGCCGATCGTCACGGCGTGCGCGGCCAGCTATTCGACAGCGACCGCGTCGATCTGACCGTCAGCGCATCGGCGTCGCCACCGACCAGGAGCGACGACGTCGCTGCGCGTGCCAACATGCCGGACCTGCAGCCGACCGTAGAGCTGGGGTTGCAGACCGACATCACGTTGTGGCGCAGCAGCGGCAATGTGCCATTCGTGAAACTGCGCCTGCCGCTGCGCGAAGCAGTCACCATCAGGGCGCCGCGCCGCGACGTCGGTACGATTTTTTCGCCCAATCTCAACGCCGATTTCAACGATGTGTTCGGGCAGCCGGGCTGGGCGCTCGGCGTCGTCGCCGGCCCGATTTTCGCAACCAAGCGGCAGAATGCCTATTTCTACAGTGTGGCGCCGCAATATGCGACCGCCAGCCGACCGGCCTACGATGCCAAAGGGGGTTACGGGGGAATGCAGCTGCTGCTGTCGCTGTCGAAGCGCTTCAACAACACCTGGTTCGGCGCCTACCTGCGCCAGGATACGCTGCGCGGTGCGGTTTACGCCGACAGCCCGCTGGTGGCGCAACACAGCTATACCTCGGCCGGCCTTGCCATGGCGTGGGTTCTGGGTCGTTCGGAAACGCAGGTGGATATCCAGCCCTGAACGGGCCGGCAGCGGCCACTCAGGCCAGGATTGCGAACAGCTGCTCGCGCGGTGCGTAGGCGATCACCACGTCCAGCCTGGCGGCTTCAGTATCGTCCACGCTGATCTGGGCGTTTACCTGCACCAGCAGCGGCGCCATCTGCCGGCAGTGGATCTGGAACAGCACATCGGTATCGGGCAATACCGGGCTCTTGAACCAGCAATTGCGCACCCCGGCAAGCACCCCGATCGAATCCGACGGCAGTGTTTTGACATACGGGTCGCCACGCAGCAGGCCGGCGCCCGCCAGCTGTGCCATCGCCTCGATCAGCATTACGCCGGGGACGATCGGCATACCGGGAAAATGTCCCGCGATGATCGGGTTATCCAGCGACCAGCGCGCCATGCCGCGATAATCGTGCGGCGTATCGATAGTCAGCCGCTGACAGACAGAAATCGCACCGCGATGCGGGATCAGCGCTTCGATGCCGGCCCGGTCGAGCACGATCGGATAGTGGTAGCCGGCGTCGCTCATGCCCGATACCGGCGCGCCACCAGCGACACATTGCTGCCGCCGAAAGCAAACGAGTTGGACATTACCGCATCGACCTCGACATTGCGCCGCGCGGTCAGCGGTACGAAATCCAGATCGCAGCGCGGATCGGGCACTTCCAGCGTCGCCGTTGGCGGCAACGCACCCTGCTCCAGCGCCATCACGCTAATGGCAAATTCGAGAATGCCGCTGGCGCCGATCAGGTGGCCATGCATCGACTTGGTCGAGCTGACGGCAAGGCGGTCTGCAGCAGCGCCGAATACCGTGCGAATCGATTGTGTTTCCACCACATCGCCGGCATCGGTGGCGGTGCCGTGGGCATTCAGATATTGAATCTGCGCCGGCTGCATACCGGCATCGGCCAGCGCCTGCCGCATCGCCCGCACCTGCTCGACGCTCGATGGCGCAGTCAGGTGATCGGCATCGCTGCTGCAGCCGTAACCGCACAACTCGCCCAGCACCCGCTGCGAACGGGCGCGGACACGTGCCTCGCTTTCCAGCACGATGGCGGCCGCACCCTCGCCGAGTACGAAGCCGTTGCGGTCCTTGGAAAATGGCCGGCAACTGCGCGCCGGATCGGCGGCATTCGGCCTGGCCATCACCCGCAGCGCATTCCATGCCATCAGCGCTCCCGGCGTCAGCATCGCTTCGGTGCCGAGCACCACTGCGGCGTCGAGATAACCGTCGCGAATCGCGCGGAACGCCTCGCCCAGCGCCACTGCCGACGATGCGCAAGCGACCGAATAGGTATTGCTCGGGCCATTCAGGCCATAACGCATCGATACCAGTGCAGCCGGCGCATTGGCCATCATGCGCGGCACCGACAGCGGATGCATCACGGTGGGGTTGCGCCCGGGTTGGGAGCTATCGTGCAGCAGGGTGTAAAAACGTTCGTACAGCGAATCGACGGTTTGTGCGCCACCGAAACCAACGCCGGCGTAAACGCCGAAGCGGTGCGCATCTTCCGGCTTGGCGCCGATGCCGGCTTCGCTCATCGCCTCGTGTGCGGCCAGCAGCGCAAACTGGGTAGCACGGTCGAGCGCGGCGTATTTGCTGTCGAGCAGTTGCTCCGGATTGGCGGCGGCAGGAGCCACCACCACATGCGGCAGCCATTTGGCGATTTCCGGCGCTGCCGCGCGGATGGCGCAATTACCGTCCAGCGCCGCGGCGAAAGTCTGGTGCCGATCGACCCCGAGCGGGCTGATGGCTCCCATTCCGGTGATCAGAACCCTGGTCAAATCAGCGACCCGATTCCAGGGTCAGCGCCGGCAGTGCGCCGTTGTTGTTGGCGCGGATCTGCGATTCGATATCGGCGAGCATGTCGGCAAAGCTCATGTCCAGATAGCGCATCGGGTCGTTCAGCTGAAAGCCGCAGCGGTCTTCGACTTCGAACAGCATTTCCACCATGTCGAGCGAATCCAGCCCCAGATCGGAGACTTGCAGATTGGGCTGATCGAACTTGGCGGGGTCGATATGCTTGGCGTTTACAAGATAGGTTTTGACGATTTCTTCTAACATGAGGCGATGTCTTTTTGTTACATGGTTTCACTGCACAAGCGCGGATTATACACTAGAATCACGGGCGGCCAGCCAGCCCCGGGGTCCCGAATTTTCCCGGTTGGCCGCCAGGTAGTGGCGCGCTTGAGGTAGCCGTCAGAACAGTTTCCGTAGCAACTGCCGGACAGTGCCCGAGTTCAGCACCGCCGGCGTGTAGGTGTCCACATTGAATCGCTGTATCCGCATCGTCCAGAGCCTGCTGTATTACTTCAATCTGATCGGACTGGGTGCCCTGCTGCTGGCGGCAACGCTTGCCGCGCTGCCCTTGCTGCTGGCTCCCAGGCAGTTGCGCCAGCCGGTAGTGCAATTCGGCATCAGTGCCGTATGCTGGCTACTGCTCGCCAGCCTTTCCGCCTGCCGTCTGATGTATTTCGACCTGCGCGCGCTCGACCAGCTGAACCAGCGCCGCCGCATGCTGCTGGTCCCGAATCATCCGAGCCTGATCGACGCGTTCCTGGTGCTGTCGCGCATACCGCGCGCGATCTGCCTGATGAAAGCCAGCATCAGCACCAATATTTTCCTTGGCGCCGGCGCCCATCTGGCCGGCTACGTCTCCAACCGCGACCCGCACGGAATGTTCCGCGCCGCAATCGATGCCGTCGAACGCGGCAATCTGCTGATGGTTTTCCCCGAGGGCACGCGCACCACGCGCCAACCGGTCAGCCCGATGCTCGGCTCGGTCGGCCTGATTGCCCGCAAAGCCGGGGCACCGCTGCAGACCATTCTGATCACCACCAATTCGCCGTATCTGAGCAAGGGCTGGAAAATCTGGCGCCCGCCGCAGTT
>CALMFQ010000646.1 GCA_937863215.1 uncultured Pseudomonadota bacterium | reverse complement strand
CGCGGCCGGCGCCGAGCTTGAGTGCGGCGCGGCCGGCCAGCAAGGCTGCGCCAACCATGCCGGCGGCACCGCCGATCACGCCGACACTGCCAAACGTGCCCTTGTGGCTGTTCTTGCGCCGTGCCGGCAGCAGCTGCGCCACATCCTGTCCGGACAGGCTGCGCCCGGCCGCTACCACGTGCGGCTCAATGTTGACCAACGGTGCGACCATCACTTCGCCGGCATGGTCCGGGCCTTGGTTGGTCAGCAGGCCAGGCTTGTTGCCGATGAAGCTGACGGTCCATTTCGCTACCACCGCCGCACCCAGCACTTCGCCGGTTTCGGCATGCAGTCCGCTGGGGATATCCAGCGCCAGCACCGGTGCCGGCTGCGCGTTGATCCATTCGACCGCACTGTGCCACCGGTCGGCCAGCGGCCGCGCCAGACCAATGCCGAACAGGCCATCGACAATCAGGCGCCAGCGCCCCGCCGGCGGCAATTGCGTCTGGCATTCGCCACCGGCATCGATCCATTGTCGGTGCGCGCGCGCCGCATCCGGCGGCAGGCTGGCCGCATCGCCCAGTAACACCACGCTGACCGGGTAGCCCGATTCGCGCAACAACCGCGCCAGCACCAGCGCATCGCCGCCATTGTTGCCCTGCCCGGCCAGACACAGTACCGGCGCGCTGGCGGGAAAATGCGTACGCACCCAGTCGGCAGCAGCGGCGCCCGCCAGCTCCATCAACGGCGTGCTGCTGGCGGCTTGCGCCTGCTGTTCCAGCGCGCGGATTTGTTCGATGCGGTAAAGATAAGTCACAGACAGGCTCCTGCGGTGATTCCGGCTTCAGGGCCGCGCCGCTTCGCCGGCGGGGTCCGGCACGGCTGGCCTGGAATTGGAATGAGGGATGATTTGCCAGAAGATTAGCGTAAAATGCGGCGCTTGTTAAAATCGCACCGAGCCCGGCCGTTCCGGCCGCAGACGAAATGAGCAGCAAACCGAAAAAGCCCGCCGCCAAACCGCAACGCTCCGCCCCGCAACCCGCACCTGCCGGCGGTGGCTGGTTCTCAAGCCTGATCTCGACCCTGCTGTTCCTGCTGGCCGCGCTGGCAATCGCACTCGGCGGCTGGTTTGCCTGGTTCCTGAATACGCCGCTCAAGCTCAAACAATTGCCGCAGGTGTTCACTGTGCGTCAAGGCAGCACGCTCAAGGCCGCCAGTCGCCAGCTCTACAATCAGGGCGTACTGCCCGAGCCGTGGAGTTTCTGGATTTACGCACGGGTGATGGGCATGGGGCGCGAGATCAAGGCCGGCAGCTACCAGCTGAGCGAGCGCGTGACTCCGCCGCAGCTGCTGGAAAAACTGGTAACCGGCGACTTCCATCTGTCGGTAGTCACCGTAATCGAGGGCTGGAGCTTCAAGCAGATGCGCGCTGCGCTGGATCAGAACCAGAATCTGCAGCACGACAGCCAGGGGCTGAGCGACGCGCAACTGCTGCACAAGCTCGGCATCAAACACGAACGCGCCGAAGGGCTGTTTTTTCCCGACACTTATTTCGCCGCGCTCGGCAGCAGCGACCTGCTGATCCTCAAACGCGCCCACGACACCATGCAGAAGCACCTGCAAGCCGCCTGGGACGAGCGTGCGCCGAATCTGCCGTACGGCAATCCATACGAAGCGCTGACCATGGCATCGATCGTGGAAAAGGAAACCGGGCGCGATGCCGACCGCAATATGGTGGCGGCGGTGTTCGTCAACCGGCTGAAACAAGGCATGCGGCTGCAGACCGACCCGAGCGTAATCTACGGCCTGGGTGACAGGTTCGACGGTAATCTGCACAAGGTTGACCTGCAGACCGACACGCCCTACAACACCTACACCCGCGGCGGGCTGCCGCCAACGCCGATTGCGCTGCCGGGGCTGAAATCGCTGCATGCGGCGCTCAATCCGGCCAACAGCAATGCACTGTATTTCGTCGCCCGCGGCGATGGCAGCTCACATTTTTCCACCACGCTGACGGAGCACAACCGCGCCGTCAACCAATACATCCGGGGGCGCTGATGCTGGGCAAATTCATCACACTCGAAGGCATCGACGGTGCCGGCAAAAGCACCCATCTGGGCTGGCTGCAGGATTGGCTGTGCGAGCGCGGCATCGAGCATGTCGTTACCCGCGAACCGGGCGGCACGCCGCTGGGTGAAAAACTGCGCGAGCTGCTGCTGCACGAGCCGATGCACCTGGAAACCGAAGCGCTGCTGATGTTCGCCAGCCGCCGCGAGCACCTCGGCACGGTGATCCTGCCGGCGTTGCAGGCCGGCCGCTGGGTAGTATCGGATCGCTTCACCGACGCGACCTTTGCCTATCAGGGCGGCGGCCGCGGGCTGGCGGTGGAGCGCATCGAGCAACTGGAAAGCTGGGTACAGCGCGGCCTGCAGCCGGATCTGACACTGCTGTTCGACGTGCCGCTGGAAGTCAGCCGCGACAGGCTGGCGCAAAGCCGCGTGCTGGACCGTTTTGAACAAGAACAGCAGGACTTCCACCAGCGGGTGCGCAACTGCTATCTGGAACGCGCGCGCCGCTATCCGGAGCGCATCAGGGTAATCGACGCCACACGTTCGATCGGGCAGATTCAGCAGCATCTGGCGCAAGTGCTGGAGGATTTCCGCTGATGGCGCTGTACCCGTGGCAACAGCAAGCCTGGCAGCAGCTGAACCAGCAGCGCCGGCAATGGCCGCATGCGCTGCTGCTATCCGGCCCGCAAGGCATCGGCAAGCTCGATTTTGCCCGGCTGCTGGCGCAGTCGCTGCTATGCGAAGCGCCGCAAGCCGATCATCAGCCCTGCGGCCAGTGCCCCGCCTGCAACTGGTTCGGCGCCGGCAGCCATCCGGATTTCCGCGAGCTGGCACCGGCCAGCGCCGATGAGGATGACGACAAGGACGGCGATGCCGGCAAGAAGAAGCGCGCGGTGCAGCAGATCAACATCAAGCAGGTGCGCGAGCTGAACGACTTCGTCAACCTCAGCTCGCACCGCCAGGGCTATCGCGTCACCCTGCTGCACCCGGCCGAAGCGCTGAATCACGCTGCCGCCAACGCCCTGCTGAAAACCCTGGAAGAACCGGCGCCGGGCGCGGTATTCATCGTCATCTCGCACCGGCTGTCACGCGTGCTGCCGACGATACGCTCGCGCTGCCGGCTGTACCCGCTGCCCACGCCCAACGCCGGACAATCGCAGGCATGGCTGGCACAGCAGGCAGTCGCCGATGCCGGCAAGTTGCTGGCGCGCGCCGGCCAGCTGCCGCTGGCCGCCAAAGCACTCGCCGATAGCGACAACCTGCCGGCATGGCAAAGCCTGCTGGAAACACTGGCGGCAGCGCGCGGCTTCGATCCGCTGAAAACCGCGGAAAGCCTGCAAAAGCTGGAATTGCCGCAAGTCATCGGCTGGCTGCAGAAATGGGTCTACGATCTGCTCAGCTGCAAGCTCAGCGGCCAGGTACGCTACCACCCCGACCTGCTCGACGCGCTGCGTCAGCATGCCGCGCGCCTGCCGCTGCAGGGGCTGCTGGATTACCAGAAACAATTGCAGACGGCGCAGCGCAGCGCACATCACCCGCTGAACGTGCGTCTGGCCATCGAAGCGCTGCTGCTGGGCTATACTCAGCTCTGATTTCATCCGGAACAGACCACCACAATGGCACAGGAACCCGCATCCACCGCAGCCCCGACCAGCGCCAAAGCCGGCGTGATGTCCTTGTCGATCAAGGAAAAACCGGCGCTGCACGCCGCCTACATGAGCTTCGTCAACGGCGGCGGCCTGTTCATCCCCACCTCGCGCCCGTACAAGCTCGGCGACGAAGTCTTCATGCTGCTGACACTGATGGACGACCCGGCCAAGCTGGCGGTAGCCGGCAAGGTCGTGTGGATCACCCCCGCCGGTGCACAGAACAACCGCACCCAGGGCATCGGCGTGCAGTTCACCCAGAACGACAACGGCATTGCCGCGCGCAACAAGATCGAAGCGCTGCTCGGCAGCGCGCTGGGCTCGAACCGGCCGACGCATACGATGTAAATATTTGCCGGCTGGCCGCGAGCCAGCCTGTCTTCAATCTTCCGAATTCCCCGTCGATTCCATGTCGCTGAGCAACAAAACCCATTACGCGCTGCTGGGGGTCGGCAACGATGCCGATACCGAAACCATCGATCAAGCCTACCGCCATCTGCAGCAGGAATACTCCCGGCTGAGCGATGGCAAGGAATTGCAGACACGGCTGCAGCTGCTCGCCGAAGCCCATGCCTGCCTCACCAACCCGCTGCGGCGGCGGATTTACGACAACACGCTGGCGGATCGGGAGCCAGTGGCAACGGTTGCCGGCCAGCCGGCCAACCGCCCCCTGCCGCTCAAGCCGATTGCCATCGGCTTGGCGGCACTACTGCTCATCGGCGCCGGCTGGAGCTTGAGGCCGCGCCACGATTCCGCTGCGACACAATCGGGCCAGCAGACGCAGGATTCGGTATACGGCAAGACATTGCTCAAGAGCTACAAGCTGCCCGACGAGGCGATCGCCGGCTACAACGAGGCGCTGGCAAAACGCGGCCAGCCGGGCAAAGATTCGCTGTTTGCCTTGAGCAAGGATTGGCAGGGCGAAGAATTCACCCCGGCTGCCGACAGCAATCCGTACCGGATGGTGATCAAGGTCAATGGCAAGGCGCTGGCCAACGGCACAGTGAGCACGCGCTGGCAACCGATGTGGAACAACCGCGGGGCGCTGATGGGCAGCCTGACGCTGAAGGACGCCAAGGCCGGCGATCCGGTCAAGCTGGAAGGCGTATCGCCGCCGGTGAGTTTCAAGTCACTGCAGCCAACCGTGCCGGTGCTGGAATTCATGGATGCCAGCAATATCCAGATTTCCGGCGTGACAGTGGAAGTCTGGTCCGGCCTGGGCAAGAACACCTGGTTCGAAAACATGTATGCGTGGTCGGCGCTGCTGGTGCCGCTGATCTTCCTCGGCCTGAAATTATGGGGACGACGCAGCTGATGCCCTCCTGCCCTGC
>CALMFQ010000645.1 GCA_937863215.1 uncultured Pseudomonadota bacterium | reverse complement strand
TTCGATCATGACGGCCGCCTGCTGCGCAGCAGCAGCAGCGAACCGGCATTCAGCCATCTGCCGGACGATTGCGAGGGCTTTCACAGCCGCAAGCTGCGTGGCCAGCGGCTGCGCACCTTCTGCGCCAGCGACGGCGACAGTGGCCACATCATTGTGGCATGGCAGAATCACGCCATCCGCAACGAGCTGGCCGGCAAGATCGTCGGCACCATTTTCCTGCCGGTGCTGCTGGGTATACCGCTGCTGGCGGCGCTGGTCTGGTGGTCGATCGGGCGGGTGCTGCAGCCGCTGACCGGCCTGTCGCAACAGATCGGCCAGCGCTCGGCGCGTGATCTGGCACCGATCGATCCAGCCAGCGTACCGGACGAAATCGAACCCATCATCAGCAAACTGAATCAGCTGCTAGGCCGCATTGCCAGTGCGCTGGAGCAGGAACGACGCTTCACCGCCGATGCCGCGCACGAATTGCGCACGCCGCTGGCAGCACTGCAAATCCAGATCGAAGTGGCACAGGGCCAGCCCGATCCGCAGGCCAGCCGCATCACGCTGAACAAAGCGCTGGTCGCGGTGCGCCGCGCGACTTCACTGGTCGAACAACTGCTGCAGCTGGCGCGGCTCGACGAAGTCAGCGGTATCGCGTTGCAGCCGGTGGCCCTGGACGAACTGGCGACAGCGCTGCTGGCCGACCATGCCGATATGGCTGCGCACAAGCAGATCGAACTGGCACTCGAAGGCAGCGCCCCACAACCGGTATTGGGGCAGTGCGACCTGCTGCAGATCATGCTGCGCAATCTGCTCACCAACGCCATCCAGTACACCCCACCCGGAGGCCAGGTCACGCTGCAGCTGGCACCGGGCCGCATCGAGGTGATCGACAACGGGCCGGGAATCGACACCGGCGAACGCCAGCGGCTGTTGCAGCGTTTCGCGCGCGGCAGCGAGGTGAGCAACAGCGGCCACGGACTGGGCCTGTCGATCGTTACCCGCATCGCGGAACTGCATCAGGCACGCTTCGAACTCGCCGACGCGCCAACCGGGCACGGCCTGCGTGCCACAGTGGAATTTCCCCACGCCTGAGCAGAGACTCATTAACCCATGCGAATCAAAGGCATGCTTGTATCCGGCGGCGACAGCGGCAATACTGCATAGTACAATTTGCCATATATCCCCGCGGTGCGCGGGATTGCAACCCACTCCGGACACGCAATGGAATTTTTCGAAGAGCACAAAAAAGTAGTCATCGGCATCGCCGCAATGGTCGCGCTGTCGCTCGGGCTGATGCTGTACTCCAGCCATCGCAGCGAGCAGCGCCGCATCGAGGCAGAGCAGCAACAGGCAAAAATGGAACTGGAAAGGCAGGAGGCAGAGAAAAAGGCGCAGCAGGAAATCGCCGCAATCGAAGCCAGCCGCAAGGATGCCGCAGATGCCGAAAAAGAGGCACAGCGCAGCTCCGAGCGCCTGCATCAGGAAAGCGAATCGGTGTACTCCTCTACCAGCTATCGCAACGAACGCGAATCGCGCGAGCAAAAATACCGTGAAGAACGCGAACGCTGGCAACAGGAATACCGCGACAGAATGCAGACCTATCGCGACGAAGCCCAGGCGGAACGCGCACGGCGCGAGCTGGAAGCAAAACGCCGTGCAATGGAATACCGCCAGCAGCAGGATCGCTACGCGCACCCATCGGTGGTGGTAATCAAGTAAAAGGCATCGCGGCGTTATTCTGGCTTATGGCCAAACCGTGCAATCAATAGACAATATCGATATATCCATTGATTATTTCTCAGGCTAGCGCGCTTTCTGTATAGTGCAGCCCAATACCGAATCACGCCCGGTGATTTTCTGCCGGGCTTTCATTTTTTGTTATTCAACAGACGCATACGCCAAGCATGGTAAACATCAGTCAAACAAGGTTGACTCACCTCAAGCAGCTGGAAGCCGAGTCGATTCACATCATCCGCGAAGTGGCAGCGGAATTCGAAAACCCGGTGATGCTGTATTCGATCGGCAAGGATTCGGCCGTGATGCTGCATCTGGCGCTGAAAGCGTTTGCACCGGGCAAACCGCCGTTCCCGCTGATGCACGTCGATACCACCTGGAAATTCCACGACATGATCACCTTCCGCGACCAGGTTGCCGCCAAATACGGCCTGGATCTGATCGTGCACATCAACGAAGAAGGCGTGAAAGCCGGCATCAACCCGTTTGACTCGGGCAGCGCCAAACACACCGACGTGATGAAAACCGAAGGCCTGAAGCAGGCATTGAACAAATACAAGTTCGACGCCGCTTTCGGCGGTGCGCGCCGCGATGAGGAAAAGTCGCGTGCCAAGGAGCGGGTGTATTCGTTCCGCGACAAAAACCACCGCTGGGACCCGAAAAACCAGCGTCCGGAACTGTGGAACATCTACAACAGCAAGATCGACAAGGGCGAAAGCATTCGCGTATTCCCGCTGTCGAACTGGACCGAGCTGGATATCTGGCAGTACATCTTCCTCGAAAACATCGACATTGTTCCGCTCTACTTTGCCGCCGAACGCGAAGTGGTCGAGCGTGACGGCACGCTGATCATGATCGACGACGAACGCATCCTCAAGCACCTGCGTCCGGATGAAAAAATCGAGAAGAAATTCGTACGTTTCCGCACCCTCGGCTGTTATCCACTGACCGGCGCAGTGGAATCGAAGGCGCAGACCCTGCCGGAAATCATTCAGGAAATGCTGCTGACCAAGACCTCCGAGCGCCAGGGCCGCGTGATCGATCACGACTCGTCCGGCTCGATGGAGAAGAAAAAAATGGAAGGCTACTTCTGATCGGCTTGTGCCGCAGATCGAATACTGAAAAGATTGAGATAGATATGTCACACCAATCCGACCTGATTGCTTCCGACATCCTCGGTTACCTGAAGCAACACGAAAACAAGGACTTGCTGCGTTTCATCACTTGCGGCAACGTCGACGACGGCAAATCGACACTGATCGGCCGCCTGCTGCACGATTCGAAACTGATTTTCGAAGACCAGCTGGCCGCGATCCAGCGCGATTCGAAGAAATACAACACCACCGACGAAGAAATCGATCTGGCGTTGCTGGTGGACGGCCTGCAAGCCGAGCGCGAACAAGGCATCACCATTGACGTCGCCTACCGCTATTTCTCCACTGAAAAGCGCAAGTTCATCATTGCCGACTGCCCGGGACACGAGCAGTACACGCGCAATATGGCGACCGGCGCCTCGACCAGCAATCTGGCAATCATCCTGATCGATGCCCGGCGCGGCGTGCAGACGCAGACCCGTCGCCACAGTTTCATTGTCAGCCTGCTCGGCATCCGCCACGTGATTGTTGCCATCAACAAGATGGATCTGGTCGATTTCAGCGCCGACACCTTCAACGCCATTCGTCAGGAATATGAAGCGTTCGCCGAACAACTGAATATCCCAGATATCCGCTTCGTGCCGATTTCGGCGCTGCGTGGTGATAATGTTGTATCCGCCAGCGACAAGATGCCGTGGTACAACGGTGACACGCTAATGCAGTTGCTGGAAAACGTGCACATCAACCACGATGTGGCGCTGGATGCGTTCCGCCTGCCGGTGCAATTCGTCAATCGGCCGAATCTCGACTTCCGCGGCTTCTGCGGCACCATTGCTGCCGGCCAGATCAATGTCGGCGACGCTATCGTCGCATTGCCATCGGGCAAGCAGAGCAAGGTCAAATCCATCGTTGCACCGCAGGGCGAAGTCGCCAACGCATTTGTCGGCCAGGCAATCACGCTGACGCTGGAAGACGAAATCGATATCTCGCGCGGCGACATGATCGTCCGCGCCGATGAAATCCAGCCGGCAGTATCGCAGGCGTTCGACGCACACATTGTGTGGATGAACGACCATCCGCTGCAAACCGGCAAGGAATACGCCTTCAAGCTGGCCGGCAAGAATGTATTCGGCAAGGTGGAGAAAGTCCTGCATCGCATCGACGTCAACTCGCTGGAGCATTTCGATGCCGAACAACTGGGACTGAATGAAATCGGCCTGTGCCGCATCGTCGTCAACGCACCGGCGGTATTCGATACCTACCGCGAATGCCGTGGCAGCGGCAGCCTGATCGTCATCGACCGGCTGAGCAACGCCACCGCCGGTGCCGGCATGATTGCCGCTGCGGCGCACAGCGAACAGGCCGCCGGCAGCGCCGACGAATTGAGCCGCCTGCGCGCATTCGAACTGGAACTGAACGCACTGGTGCGCAAACATTTCCCGCACTGGGAAGCGAAAGACATCGGCAAACTGCTGCAATAAGCCCGACAGCACCAGCTGCAAGCAACCAAGGCCCACAATCGCGGGCCTTGGTGCAAATCGGGGCATTCAACGCGCAAGCCGGCAATAATCCGACTAAACTGAGCGAGTCGGCCGTCACGTTGCCGCAGTCAACCTCGTAACCAACGCGCAAAGCCATGGAAATCAATCTGCAAGAAGCGGAAAAGCTGCTCAAGGGCATCGCGATTCCTCCCCGCCCCGCCATTCTCGACGACGTCAACCGCGAAGCCAGCAAGGATGAACCGAATTTCGGCAAGATCGCACAATTGATCGGCCAGGATGTCGGCCTGTCGGCAGCGATGCTGAAAACCGTCAATTCGCCACTGTTCGGCCTGAGCAAACGCGTATCGTCGGTGCAACAGGCAGTGGCGCTGCTCGGCATCCGCAATACGGTCAACATCATCACCGGACTGGCGCTGAAAGCATCGATGTCGGGCAACAAACTGCCGCGGCTGGAGCGCTTCTGGGACAGTGCTGCGCTGGAAGCGATGGTTTCAGCCTGCATTGCCTCGCAACTGCCGGGCGCACATGCCGATGCATCGTACACCTTCGGCCTGTTCCAGAACTGCGGCATTCCGCTGCTGATGCAGCGCTTTCCCGATTACATCAAGACGCTGCACAACGCCAACTCGTCCACCGATCGCGAATTCACCGCAATCGAAGACGAGCAGCATGCCACCAATCATGCCTCGGTCGGCTATCTGATGGCGCGCAGCTGGTACCTGCCGGAATCGATCTGCCAGGCCATCCTGTGCCATCACGACCTGAGCATATTCGACAGCGCCAGCCACGAGATCAACGCCGAAGTGAGTACGCTGATCGCCATTACCCGGCTGGCCGAGCACATCGCGCACGGGTTTCTGCGCCTGACCAGCGACAACGAGTGGGAAAAAATCGGCGCCCGCGCGCTGCAGCACCTGGGGCTGGGCGAGAGCGAATACGAGGACCTGCGCGACCAGATTCATCAGATGATGAGCCAGGAATGAAGCGCTTCGGCTTTGCCGGCTATTCCGGCAGCGGCAAGACCACGCTGATCGAGCAAATCATCCCGCAACTGCGATGTCAGGGCCTGACGGTTTCACTGCTGAAACATACGCACCACGACTTCGATCTGGATCAGCCGGGCAAGGATAGCTGGCGCCACCGCCAGGCCGGTGCGCAGGAGGTGTTGCTGGCCGGCGGTCAGCGCTGGGCGCTGTTGCACGAAAACCGCGCGGCTACGCCGCCGTCGCTCGACGAACTGTGCCAGCGGCTGGCACCGTGCGACCTGCTTCTGGTCGAAGGCTACAAGCACGAGTCGATTCCGAAACTGGAAATTCACCGTCCGGCGCACGGCCGGCCGCTACTGCACCCGCACGACCCGGCAATTGTCGCAATTGCCAGCGATGTCGCGCTGGATACCGATTTACCCCTGCTGGATCTGAACCGGCCGGATCAGATCACTGCATTCATCATTTCCTATCTGCAATTATGAAAAACAGCCAATCACTGCTCAGCATCGACGAAGTGCTGACCATTCTGCTCGACGCCGCCCGGCCTTTGGAAGCGCTTGAAACCGTAGCCACCGAAGCGGCCTGTGGCCGGATTCTTGCCAGCGACCTGCGCGCAACGCTGGATGTGCCGCCACACGACAACAGCGCCATGGACGGCTACGCCGTGCGCATTGCCGACGTTGGCACCCACGCCAGCCTGCACGTGGCACAGCGCATTCCGGCCGGCAGTACCGGCAGTGCGCTACAACCGGGTACGGCGGCACGCATCTTCACCGGCGCACCGATTCCGCCCGATTGCGATGCAGTAGTAATGCAGGAAGATACGACGCTGAATGGCGAGCAGGTAATCCTGAACAAACCGCTCAAACCCGGCCAGAACATCCGCCGCCGCGGTGAGGATATCGCCGCCGGCAGTATCGTGCTGCCGGCCGGCAAACCGCTGTCGCCGCAGGATCTCGGCCTGGCGGCATCGATCGGCGTGGCGACGCTGCCAGTGCGCCGCCTGCTTCGCGTCGCAGTGTTCTTTACCGGCGACGAGCTGGTGATGCCGGGCCAGCCGCTGGGCGCGGGCCAGATTTATAACTCCAACCGCTACGTATTGCGCGGCTTGCTGCAGAATCTGGGATGTGCCGTTACCGACCTGGGCATTGTCGAAGACTCGCTGGCGGCAACCCGCGCGGCATTGCGCGATGCCGCCACCGGCCACGATCTGGTGCTGACCTGCGGCGGGGTGTCGGTGGGCGAAGAGGATCACGTCAAGGCCGCGGTGGAAGCCGAAGGCAGGCTGGATGCCTGGAAAATCGCGATCAAGCCGGGCAAGCCGCTGGCTTTCGGCCACATCGGCAACACGCCATTCATCGGTCTGCCGGGCAATCCGGTATCGGCGTTCATCACCTTCCTGCTGTTCGCCACACCGTTCATCAAGCGCAGTCAGGGGCAAACGGCGGTGCAGCCACAACCGCTGCTGGCACAAGCCGATTTCGACTGGACCAAGCCGGACAAGCGCCAGGAATATCTGCGCGCACGCATCAGCCGCGATGCAGCCGGCAAGCCGGTTGCCAGCCTGTATCCACAGCAGGGCTCAGGTGTGCTGACTTCATGCAGCTGGGCCAGCGGATTGATCGAAGTGCTGCCGGGGCAGAGCATCGGCAAGGGCGAATTGGTGCCCTACTACCCACTGAGCGATCTCGGCTGCTGAATCAGCGCGGCAGGCTCAACGCCTTGCCGCGCGGATCACCCCGCCGACATCCTGGATCAGCGCCAAAACCCGCTTCAGCTGTGCCGCATCGCGCACTTCGACGGTAAAGCGCATGAACGCACGCTGATCGCGCGAGATGGTATTGGCGCTGGTGATATTCACTTTGTCGCGCATGATCGCATCGGAAATATCGCGCAGCAGGCTTGGCCGGTCGTGTGCCTCGACGTCGATGCCGACCGAGAACAGCGCACCGGCACTGGAGCCCCAGCTGGCCTCGATCAGCCGTTCCGGGGCGTTGGCCGACAGGCGCTTGAGCGTAGCGCAGTGATTGCGATGTACGCTGATGCCGCGTCCGCGCGTGACAAAACCGATCACCTCATCCGGCGGCACCGGCTTGCAGCACTTGGCCAGCTG
>CALMFQ010000644.1 GCA_937863215.1 uncultured Pseudomonadota bacterium | reverse complement strand
GCAGCAGGCGCGCGGTGCTGAAACCGCGGCCATCGGTAAAGGCCGGGAAGTTGATTGCTACCAGCGCAAACTTGCCCGCATCGCTGCCGAGCATTTCGACTTCTTCGTGGCTGTCGATCCAGACGCCGGTCTTGCCGTTGCGCGCCAGCAGCGCGTCTTTCTGCACCAGCCAGGCAGTCAGCGGTACGATCACGTCACCGTCGGCGGGAATGGCAGGCAGGCTGCCGTCTTCGTTGAGCTTCAGCAGGCTGAAGTTGTCGTCGATGATCTGGCGATCCTTAATCAGCTTTGGCATATACGCGCTCCTTGAACGGGTCGATTCCGACACGGCGGAATGTATCGATGAAGCGCTCGTCGTCATGGCGCAGCTCGATATACAGTTTGATGATTTTCTCGATGACGTCCGGCATTTCTTCCTGCGCGAACGACGGGCCGATCACCTTGCCCAGCGTCGCCAGATTGCCCTGTTCGCCGCCAAGCGATACCTGATACCACTCGGAGCCGTTTTTATCGACGCCGAGAATGCCGATGTTGCCGACGTGATGGTGGCCGCAGGAGTTCATGCAACCGCTGAAATTCAGGTCCAGATCGCCGATGTCGTACAAATAGTCGAGATTGTCGAAACGGCGCTGGATCGCTTCGGCAACCGGAATCGATTTTGCGTTGGCCAGCGCGCAGAAATCGCCGCCGGGGCAGACGATCATGTCGGTCAGCAGACCGATGTTCGGCGTGGCGAATCCCAGCGCCCTGGCCTGTTGCCACAGCTCGAACAGATCGGCTTGCTTGACGTCGGCCAGGATCAGATTCTGCTCATGGCTGACGCGCAGTTCACCAAAACAGTACTTGTCGGCCAGGTCGGCAACCGCGTCCATCTGTTCGCCGGTTGCATCGCCCGGCGCCACGCCGGTTTTCTTCAGCGACAGCGTGACGGCAGCGTAACCCGGTACCTTGTGGCGGGTGACATTGCGCTCCACCCAGCGGGCAAACGCCTTGTCGCTTTCCAGTTTGCTCTGGAAATCTGCGTCCTGTGCCGGCAGCGATTCATAGGCCGGCGGCGCGAAGAAGCGCTCAAGATGAGTGAATTCTTCCGCCGGTACGGTTGACGGGCTGTCTTTCCAGTTGGCCCATTCAGCCTCGACCTTGGCGGCAAAGGCTTCCGGTCCCATGGCTTTGACCAGAATCTTGATACGCGCCTTGAATTTGTTGTCGCGCCGGCCATAGCGGTTGTAGACGCGCAGGATCGAATCCAGATAGGTGAGGATATGTTCGCGCGGCAGGAATTCGCGGATTACCGAACCGATAATCGGTGTGCGGCCCAGGCCGCCGCCAACGATGACTTTAAAGCCGATTTCGCCGCTGTCGCTCTTGACCAGATTCAGGCCAATATCGTGTACCTGGATTGCTGCACGGTCTTCACCGGCGCCATTGACGGCGATTTTGAATTTGCGCGGCAGGTGGGCGAATTCCGGATGGAACGTCGACCACTGGCGGATCAGTTCGCAATACGGGCGCGGATCGACGATTTCATCGGCGGCAACGCCGGCAAACTGGTCGGTGGTGGTATTGCGGATACAGTTGCCGCTGGTCTGTACCGAATGCATCTGCACGCTGGCCAGGTGTTCGAGAATATCCGGCACGCTTTCCAGCTTGGGCCAGTTGAACTGGCAGTTCTGCCGGGTGCTGAAATGGCCGTAATTGCGGTCGTAGGTGCGGGCAACGAATGCCAGTTTGCGCAATTGCTTCGACGAGAGCATGCCGTAGGGCACCGCGATGCGCAGCATCGGTGCGTGACGCTGAATATACAGGCCGTTTTGCAGGCGCAGCGGGCGGAATTCGTCGTCCGTCAGTTCGCCGGCCAGATAGCGGCGGGTCTGGTCACGAAACTGGCGCGTCCGCTCGTCGATGATCCGTTGGTCAATCGCGTCATAAATATACATGTTTACTTCCTGTGCTTGATCCGGGTAATTTCATCGCAAAACTGCCAAACAAACAATGGCTTCGCTGCGTTGCCCGAGGTATTTCCAGCGTGTCTTCCTGACGGTCGCGCCACTATACCAGCAATCATTTTTGCGAATAACTATTATTTAACGATTTGTATATGTTTTCCGGTTCTTTACCGCCGGCCAAGCCAAAGCCGCCCTGACTGCAGGCGGCCTGTTCTGCCGGCACCTGGGTCAGATTTTCTTGACGTGCAGGCCGCATTCCTTGGTTTCCGGGTTTTCCCACCACCAGCGGCCGGCGCGTACGTCTTCGCCCATCGAGATGGCGCGGGTGCACGGGGCGCAGCCAATCGACGGGTAATGCTTGTCGTGCAGCTCGTTGTACGGCACCTTGTTGGCGCGGAGGTATTCCCAGACCTCCTTTTCGGTCCAGTCGATCAACGGATTGAATTTCTCCAGTCCGTTGTCCTGATCGAATTCCTGCTCGCCGAGGCCGGTGCGGGTAGTCGATTGCTGGGCGCGCAGGCCGGTGATCCAGGCTTTTTGGCCGGCCAGCGCGCGTTTCAGCGGCTCGATCTTGCGAATGTGGCAACAGGCTTTGCGTTGCTCGATCGAGTTGTAGAAAGCGTTGATGCCGTTGGCGTTGACCCAGGCTTCGGTCTTTGCGGTATCCGGAAAATATACTTTGATCGGTGCCGCAGGATAGGCTTCGCCGGCTTTCTGCAGCAGCGTGTAGGTTTCTGCCGGCAGACGGCCGGTATCGAGGCTGAAAATCCCGATATCCAGCCGGCTGCGCGCGATCAGGTCGGTAATCACCATATCTTCGGCGCCGAGGCTGTTGGCGAATACGGCCGGGCTGTATTCGGCGGCAATTTTCTGCAGCAACGCAGTGGCGCGTTGCACTTTTTCGTCAAGACTCATTGTTCGCTTCTCCAGTGCAAGGCCGGCATTCTAATTGCAATTTCCGGGGCGCACATCACCTTGTCGGCTGTTGCGTCCGTTGCCAATTGCCACGTTACCGGCCGGGACGTTTACATAACCAGCTTGCTGCCGACAATAGCCAGCATCACTGCCAGGAAAGGGCGCAGATACTTGTCCGGCACACCGCCCGACAGCCGGCTGCCGATATAGATGCCGGGCAGCGAGCCGACCAGCAGGTTGCCCAGCAGATGCCAGTCGAGATTGCCCAGGCCAGCGTGGCCAAGGCCGGCGATCAGCGTCAAAGGTACGGCGTGGGCAATCTCGGTGCCGACCAGCCGGGTGGTCGGCATCAGCGGGTAGAGCATGAACAGCGCCACGGTGCCGAGTGCGCCGGCGCCGATCGAAGTCAGCGTGACCAGTACGCCGAGCATGATGCCGGTTGCCACCGTTGCGCTCACCTGAATGCTGCGCGGCATGTTGATCCAGCCCGGTGCCGCCCTGTGGGCAAAGTTCAGCAGTTGTTGCTTGAAGATGATCGCCAGCGCGGTCAGCATCAGCGCAAACCCCAGCCCGCGCTTGATGATGGCGTTCAGCGTGTGCACATCCGGATTCCACGCGTGCAGCACCCACAGTGTGAGACAGGCTGCCGGCAGGCTACCGAGCGCCAGCCAGCCGGTCAGGTTCCAGTCGATATTGCGCTGGCGATTGTGCACCAGTACGCCGCCGGCCTTGGTGATGGCGGCATACAGCAGATCGGTGCCAACCGCGGTGGCGGGGTTGATGCCGAAGAACAGCAACACCGGTGTCATCAGCGAGCCGCCGCCAACACCGGTCATACCGACGATGAAGCCTACTGCGAGACCCGAAATGACGTAAACCAGCTCCATTGGCAGCTTTCAAGCGAAAAAGTCTGCCTATGATAACAACCGCCTTTATGTCACTCAAAGAACCATGTGTTAGAGTTATATAACTGAATCGCATTTGGGGCGAAAAATGAAGCTGCAGCAGTTACGTTATCTGGTCGAAGTCGCCAAGCAGGGGCTGAACGTAACCGATGCGGCAGAAAAGCTGCACACGTCGCAGCCCGGCATCAGCAAGCAGATTCGTCTACTGGAAGACGAGCTCGGTGTGCAGATCTTCATCCGCAACGGCAAGCGCGTGGTCGATGTTTCGCCGCCGGGGCGCGAAATCCTGCAGATTGCCGAACGGATTCTGGGCGAAGCGAAAAACCTCAAGAATGTCGGCGATGAATTCGCCAACGAGCAGTCCGGCAGCCTGATCATTGCCACCACCCACACCCAGGCACGTTATGCCTTGCCGCAAGTAATCCGCAGCTTTGTCGGCAAATATCCGGAAGTGAAGCTCGGCATCAAGCAGGGTAGTCCGCTGCAGATCTGCGAGCTGGTGGTGGCCGGCGAGGCCGACCTGGCGATTGCCACCGAAGGCATCGAACGTTTTTCCGAACTGGCGATGCTGCCGTGTTACGACTGGAACCGCAGCATTGTGGTGCCGGCGGGTCACCCGTTGCTGGCGCTGGATCGCGCTGTCACGCTGGCCGATATCGGCCGCTACCCGATCATTACCTACGATTTTGCCTTCACCGGCCGCTCGCGCATCAATCGTGCGTTCGAAGAAGCCGGAATCGAACCGAATGTGGTGCTGACGGCAATCGATACCGACGTGATCAAGACCTATGTCGGCATCGGCCTCGGCATTGGCATCATCGCCTCGATGGCATTCGAGCCGAAGCGCGACACCAGTTTGCGCGCAATCGACGCCAGCCACTTGTTCGATGCCTCCACCACCCGCATCGGTATTCGCAAGAACGCCTACCTGCGCCGCTTCGTCTTTGATTTCATCGAGCTGTTCGCACCGCATCTGCAGCGGGAACAGGTGCAACGGGCAATGGGGCGCAGCGAGGAAGATATTTGAATGTTCGCTCCGGCACCGGCGGCAGGTTGGTGGCCGGGCTGCAGGCCGCTCTGGCATTGCCTTGCAGCCCGGCCTGCAGGCCAGTACCAGAGCGGCTTGCAGCCTTATCCGCGGTTTGGGGTGGAGTTCGCCAGCAACACCGCAATCGCGCACGAGGTAATCCGCGATGGCGCGGTATCGGCGCGGCTGGTGAGCACGATCGGCACCCGCGCACCGAGTACGATGCCGGCCGAGTGCGCATCGGCCAGGTATTCCAGCTGTTTCGCCAGCATATTGCCGGATTCGAGATCCGGCACCATCAGGATATCGGCCTGACCGGCAACGCCGGAAACGATTCCCTTGGTGCGCGCCGCTTCGAGTGAAATTGCGTTGTCGAATGCCAGCGGGCCGTCGAGGGTGCCGCCGCTGATCTGCTTGCGGTCGGCCATCTTGCACAGCGCCGCGGCATCGAGCGTGGCGCGCATCTTGGTGTTGACTGTTTCCACTGCGGCCAGGATCGCCACTTTCGGGTTATCGATGCCGAGCGCGTGCGCCAGATCGATGGCGTTCTGCACGATGTCGCGTTTCTCGTCCAGCGTCGGCTCGATATTGATCGCCGCATCGGTAATCAGCAGCGGGCGCGGATAGGTCGGCACATCCATGATGAACACGTGGCTCAGGCGCCGGTCGGTGCGAATGCCTTTTTCCTTGCTCAGCACCGCACCCATCAGCTCATCGGTGTGCAGGCTGCCTTTCATGATCGAGCCGACGCGGCCGCTGCGCACCAGCGCCACCGCCAGCTCTGCCGCCGCATGGCTGTGTTCCACCGGCAGGATATCCAGCCCGCTGATGTCGATACCTTCGTGGTCGGCCACTGCATGGATGCGTGCGGCGGGGCCGATCAGCAATGGCTGGATCAGGTTCATGCGCGCCGATTCCACCGCGCCGAGCAGCGACTCGCGGTCGCACGGGTGCACCACCGCCATCGGCAGCGGCGGCAGGTCGTGGGTTTTTTCGATGAAGGCGCGGTAGTTGCCGAGCGGGTCTTTCTTGCGCACCGGCTGCAGATGCGCTGCCGGCTGGCGGATTTTCTGCTCTGGCGCCGTGACGTGCACTTCGCCGGCAACCACGGTTTCGCCCTGCTGGTTCACGCATTTGCAGTCAAAGGTTACATGGCGGTTGCTCGGGTTTTTCGAGGTCACGCTGCAGGTGGCGGTAATCGTATCGCCCAGCTGCACACCGTGGGTGAATTGCAGCGTCTGGCCGATGAACTGGGTGCCGGGGCCGGGCAACTGGCGGCCAAGGATGTGCGAAATCAGCGCACCGCCCCACATGGCGCGCCCGACGGTCTGATGAATATCGTCGGATTCGGCAAACGACTGATCCACCATCGACGGATTGATGTCGCCGGACATGGCCGAAAACAGCCGGATTTCGTCGTAGGTGAGGGTTTTGGTCAGCGTCGCGTGGTCGCCGATATTGATCTCGTCAAACGTGCGGTTTTCGATGAAATCCATGATGGTCCGGTGTTGGGGAAGGTTGTCTGCAGCATGATGTTGCGCCGCAGCGAATCCGTCAATTGAATGCTTTAATCAAAGTCAAACGGCATGGCAAATCCGGCCAGCTTCGTTGTCGGTTCGGGTGCTTGACGCCCCATGCCGCTGCTGCGAATATGCGGACCTACCTTAACGTAAACGTCAATATTCGGGCGGCGCAGACCGCCAGACGGAAACCGGAGCAACGCACCATGCCTAATGTCCCCAGCGTCAAATTGCTGATCAATGGCGAATTTGTCGAATCCGCCACCAATCAATGGCACGAAGTCATCAACCCGGCCACGCAGGAAGTGCTGGCGCGCGTGCCGTATGCTACGCCGGACGAGCTCGCCGCCGCCGTCGCCGCAGCCAAAAATGCCTTCAAAACCTGGCGCCTGACGCCGATCGGCACCCGTGCGCGGATTTTCCTCAAGCTGCAGCAATTGATCCGCGAAAACATGGCCGATCTGGCCGCCACCCTGACCAGCGAGCAGGGCAAAACGCTGGCCGATGCCGAGGGCGACATTTTCCGCGGGCTGGAAGTGGTGGAGCACGCCGCCAATATCGGCACGCTGCAGATGGGTGAATTTGCCGAAAACGTTGCCGGCGCGGTCGATACCTACACGCTGCAACAGCCGCTGGGCGTGTGCGCCGGCATCACGCCGTTCAACTTCCCGGCGATGATCCCGCTGTGGATGTTCCCGATGGCCATCGCCTGCGGCAACACCTTTGTTCTCAAATGCTCCGAGCAAGATCCGCTGGTGACGATGAAACTGGTGCAACTGGCGCTGGACGCCGGCATTCCGCCCGGTGTGTTGAACGTGGTGCACGGCGGCGAGGCCATCGTCAACGGCCTGTGCGATCACCCGGATATCAAGGCGGTCAGCTTCGTCGGCTCGACCCGCGTCGGCACCCACGTGTATCACCGCGCCTCGAATGCCGGTAAACGCGTGCAGTGCATGATGGGCGCCAAGAACCACGCGGTGGTGATGCCCGATGCCAACAAGGAACAAACGCTGAACGCCTTGGTCGGCGCCGGTTTCGGCGCGGCCGGCCAGCGTTGTATGGCGACTTCGGTGGCAGTGCTGGTGGGCGAGGCCAACAACTG
>CALMFQ010000643.1 GCA_937863215.1 uncultured Pseudomonadota bacterium | reverse complement strand
GCCTGGCGCTCGTCGGCCCCGGCGCCACGGCCCGCGTGGTCGGCCAGAACCTGCGCAATACGCTCGACTGGCTGCCGATGGCCAAACAGCTGGTGACGATCAAATGCGATCTGCCGTTACCGCAGGGGCCGGCCGATCTGGTGCCGCAGCCGCAGGACACGGCAACGCTGGCAGCGTTGTTCGAGCGTTTCGAATTCAAGACCTGGCTGCGCGAGATTCAGGCGACTGCCCTGCAGACCAATACCAATGCGGTCTCCAGTCCGGCTGTAAGCCAGTCCCAGAGCGGCGCGCAGGCCGGCTTCGATTTCGGGGCCGCGTCCGGGCGCGACTACCGGACCATTTTCACCGACACCGAACTCGATAACTGGCTGGCGCAGCTGAACGCTGCCGAGATTGCCGCTGTCGATACCGAAACCACCAGCCTCGATCCGCTGCAGGCACGCATTGTCGGCATCAGCTTCAGCGTGGCGGCGAACCAGGCCGCCTACCTGCCGCTGGCGCACCGCTATGCCGGCGCACCGGCGCAGCTGGATCTGGATTTTGCGTTGGCGAAGCTCAAACCGTGGCTGGAAAACCCGGCCAAACTCAAGGTGGGCCAGAATCTCAAATACGACCAGCATGTGTTCGCCAACCACGGCATTGCGCTGGCCGGCATTGCCCACGACACGCTGCTGCAGTCGTACGTGCTGGAAAGTCACAAGACGCATAACATGGACGACCTGGCGCAGCGCCATCTGGGTGCGACGACGATTTCCTATGAGCAGGTATGCGGCAAGGGCGCCAAGCAGATCGGTTTCGACGAAGTCGAAATTGCCAGCGCCAGCGAGTACAGCGCCGAAGATTCGGACATCACGCTGCAACTGCACCAGACGCTGTATCCGCAACTGGCGGCCGAACCAGGGCTGGATTTCATCTACAGCCAGATCGAAATGCCCAGCCGCGAAGTGTTGTTCAAGATCGAGCGCCACGGCGTGCTGATCGACAGCGCCAAGCTGCAGCAGCAAAGCCATGAGCTGGGGCGCAAGATGCTGGAGCTGGAGCAGAAAGCGCACCAGCTGGCCGGCCAGCCGTTCAACCTGAGTTCGCCGAAGCAGATCGGCGAAATCCTGTTCGAGCGGCTGCAATTGCCGGTGGTGAAAAAAACCCCGAAGGGCGCACCATCGACCGATGAAGACGTGCTGGAAAAGCTGGCTGAGGATTACCCGCTGCCGAAAGCTCTGCTCGAATACCGTGGCTTGGCCAAGCTCAAGTCCACTTATACCGACAAGCTGCCGCTGATGGTCAATCCGCGCACCGGCCGGGTGCATACCAACTATGCGCAGGCGGTGGCCAGCACCGGCCGGCTGGCAAGCAACGATCCGAATCTGCAGAACATTCCGGTGCGCACCGCCGAAGGTCGGCGCATCCGTGAGGCATTCATCGCGCCGCCCGGCTACAAGCTGATTTCGGCCGATTATTCGCAGATCGAGCTGCGCATCATGGCGCATATTTCCGGCGACGCAAACCTGCTCAAGGCGTTCAGCGACGGCGAAGACATCCACCGCGCCACCGCCGCCGAGGTGTTTGGCGTGGCGCCGGCCGACGTCAGCAGCGAACAGCGCCGCTACGCCAAGACCATCAACTTCGGCCTGATCTACGGCATGTCGGCATTCGGCCTTGCCAGCCAGCTGGAAATCGAGCGCAGCGCGGCACAGAGCTATATCGACCGCTATTTCGCCCGCTATCCCGGCGTCGCCGCCTACATGCAGCGCACGCGCGAGCAGGCCAGGCAGCAGGGTTACGTCGAAACCGTATTCGGCCGCCGGCTGTGGCTGACCGAAATCCACTCCGCCCAAGCCATGCGCCGCGCCGGCGCCGAACGCGCAGCGATCAATGCGCCAATGCAGGGCACTGCCGCCGATCTGATCAAGCTGGCGATGATCGCAGTGCAGGACTGGATCGAGCAGGACAATTTGGGCACGCGCATCATCATGCAGGTGCACGATGAACTGGTGCTGGAAGTACCGGATGGCGAAGTGGAAATGGTCAAGACCGGGCTGCTGCAGCGCATGGCCGGCGTGGCCAGCCTGAAGGTGCCGCTGGTGGCCGAGGCTGGAGTGGGGATGAACTGGGAAGAGGCGCATTGAGCAGGCACTGATCTTGCTGCAGTCACACCGGGTTGATTCGACAAGGGGAGTTGCAGATGGATAGGGCGCGGGTTTTTACTGGCAGTGAGTTCATACAACCTTCGGCCGTTGAGCCGATCCGTTCGGTGATTTGCGAAACCGCGGCTGCAGTGATTGTCATGTGGCATGTGCTGCCAGGGCAACGCATTCGACCGCACCTCCATCCCGGCGGCCAGGATAGCTGGATCGTGTTGGCCGGTACGGCCGATTACATCCTGGATGCCGCCGGCAGCAGCCGGCCGGTGGCCGCTGGCGACGTGGTGGTGGCGCATAGCGGCCAAGTGCATGGCGCGGTCAATCGTGGCACACAGCCATTCCAGTTTGTCTCGGTAGTAGCGCCGGGCAATGCCGGCTATCAGGCGCTATAGCTATTGGCTGCTGCACCATGTCGGTGCAGCAGCGTGGCATTTATGCTAGACCTAGGAAAACAAACCGGAATTCCGGCTGGGGGCATGCATGCATGACAAGACGCTGCTGATGACGCTGTACAAGAAATTCAATGACGGCGAACTGGACTATTCGCGTTTCTGCAAAATGCTCGCCCGCGCCGTTGTCGAGGTGTTGAATGGCAGCCGGGCCAGCATCTGGCGTTTTGCAGGTACGCTGCAGGATCGACTGACTTGCGAATCGATGTATGACCGAGCCACCAATCAGTGGAGCAACGATGCGGAAATGCTGGAGGACGATTGCGGCGATTATTTTGCCGCGATTCTGTCCGCCCGGCGTGTTGCTGCGCAGGATGCGCATCTGCAGGCCGATACCGCCTGCCTCGACCGGCTCGGTTTTACCCCGGCAACCCGTTACGCTTTGCTGGATGTCCTGATCGAACCGGATGGCGTGCCACTGGGCGTGGTGCGTTGCGAGCGCGATGGCGTGGCCGAATGGTCGGCGGACGACGATGTGTTTCTCAGACAGGTCGCGGCAATGCTCGGGCTGGTGTGCAAGAAGTGCAGCTGAAACCTGTAGGGAAGCGCTGATTTATTGGCTGCGCGGGCGAATTGCTGTGTACCAAAGGCAGGCAATTCGCTAAGCAAGCTTTGCTTGCCAAGCTCGGTTGCACTC
>CALMFQ010000642.1 GCA_937863215.1 uncultured Pseudomonadota bacterium | reverse complement strand
GGCTCCTGGCAATACGCAGTGGATCTGGCCACCAATCAGGATGCCGGCTACGCGCCGCACAGCCATTATTATCTGCGCGGCGACTGGCGGTTTGCCAATGGCTGGCAGGCCAGCGCGCAGGGCAACCGCGTGCTCAACCGCAAACGCGCCGCCGGCGACACCCGCGAGCCAGTGCCGGATTACAACAGCGTGGACCTGACGCTGCGCGCCAACCTGACCCGGCAGCTGGAAATCAGCTGCTCGCTGCGCAACCTGTTCGACGCCCGCATCATCGAACCGACCCTGCCCAATACCGTTCCCACCGATCTGCCGCAAGCCGGCCGTAGCTGGTATCTGCAGGCGAGCTACAAAATGTAATCGGGTAATGCCCGGCAACGAAAAACCCGGCCACGCAGGCCGGGTTTTTTTGTGATTGCCACGCAACGGAGATCAGCCGCGATATTTCGCGCCCTGTTCGGCGGCGTGCCGGTTGATGGCATCGATGGCGAAGGCTTCGTCGAAGTGCTCGCACTGGTCGTTGCGGCATTCGAAAAACGCTTTCTGGATATTCCAGTTATCGCCCGAGCGGCTCAGCCCTTGCTGGCGTGGCGAATGCTTGAGCGGTTGCTTGCAGAACGGGCAAGGGATGTCGGTATCGTTGACGCAGGCGTCTTCGATCTGGCCGACGATGAGGTTGCCGATAAAGGCGTATGGGTTGCCGCCGCTGCCGTCGTTCATTTTGGGTTCTTTCGCTGGCTGATTGAATCGAGCGGGCTATTTTAACCCGCTGGCGGCTCAGTCGGCGAAATAGGCAAAAAAGCGGCCGATGAATGCGTCCACTTCGCTGGCCGGCAGCTGGTTGATGCCGCCGGCGGCAACCCGCCCGCCGCCGCTGGGGTATTGGCTGCACAGGCCGGCGGCGCTGTGCCGGCTGCCTGTGGGGGCACGTACGCTGACTACCAGGCTGGCGTCGGCGCTGCTGCTGAGGATGGCGTAGGCTTTGTGCGGGTCGGTTTCGGTCAGGCGGTTGGCGAGTATGCCGGAGATACGCCGCGCCCATTTTTCCGCCGGCAGCCGGTAAACGGCCGCGTGGGGCTGTTGCACCAGTGGCTGCAGCTGGCCGAGACGGGCGTTGTCGTCGGCGTGGCAGGCGGCCAGTGTGGCGAATTGCGGTGCGGCAGCGATGAAGTCGAACGGTGAGGCATACGGCTGTATGGCGCGATACAGCTGTTCCGGCGGGTAGCACAGGTCGCTGACCTGTTCGCCATAGGCGTTGTAGTTCAGCAGTTCGCCCAGCTGGCGCAGTTGACCGGTCTGGCCGGCGCTCAGGCCGGCGGCACTGGCAAGCCGGGTGGCGACGGCGTTGAGGTTGTCGCCGAATGCTGCGGCAATCGCCCAGTGGCGGTAGCGGCCTTGCAGATGGCGATCTACCAGCAGGCTGGTGCATACGTCCGGCGCCTGGTCGATATGGCTCTCCAGGCCGGGATGCGGCTGCAGCCGCGCGGCGCTGTGATGGTCGAAATAGCGCACGCTGGCACCGCTGGCCAGCAGCGCTTGCAGCGCGTCGCTGTTGCTGTCGAGCGAAATATCGAACACGTTGACTTGTATGCCGGGCTGCAGCGGCACCTGCCGCAGTAGCGCAATATCGCGTTTGACGCCGGTAATCAGCGTGCCGGTGCACGGCTCGGCCAGCCGCAGTTGATGCAAGGCGCACAGGCCGTCGGCATCGCCATTGAAAACATCGTAAGTCGTCGCGTTCAATTCCGGAGTTTCCGCTGTGGTTGGGGGTTCGGCCGGTGCTGCCGCTATCGATGCGGATTGCGGCATGTCCGGGCGGCGTGCGTCAAGTATAATGCGATCAGGTTGCTAGCCAATGGCGGCAGCATCGTCTAGCCTGTCGGCTGGAGTTTGGCAGTTGCGAATGGATAGTTCGGTGACATACAAGAATAAATGGTTGCGGCCGTTGCTTTGGCTGGGTCTGGTGCCGGCGTTTGGCCTGGCGCTGCCGGCGCATGCCGATGGCACGTGGCGGCCGCTGTCGGCGGTGCTGCGCAACATTGCAGCTGCCGCGCCTGCCGAGGCGCCGCCGTTGCGGCTGCTGGTGGATGTCGAGACCGGCACTTCGGTGGCGATATTCGAGATCGCCGCTACGCCGTTTGCCGGCGAGGTGGTGGCCACGCCGCTGGAGCGGCGTCCGTTTGTGGCGCGCAAGGTTGCCGCAGTCAATACGCCGGGGCGCATTGCGGTGCTTTATCCGGATGTCGGTGAGCCGTACCGCTCGGTATTCAGCAAAATCATCGAAGGTATCGAAGACAAGGCGCGTGGCCAGGTATTGAGCTATCCGGTCGGTACCGCGTTCAACCCCGGCGATCTGGCTGCCGAGCTGAAACGCCAGGACGTCAGGGTGGTGGTGGCACTGGGCCGGCAGGGCCACAAGGCGGCCACTGCTGTCGATGGCGGGCTGGAAGTGGTGGTGGGCGGCGTGCTGGCGGTGCCGGAGGCCGAGGCGCAGGCGGTGCCGGTGCATACGCTGGCGCCCGATCCGAATCTGTTGTTCAAGCGCCTGAAACTGATGCAGCCGAATGTGCGCCGCGTGAACGTGGTTTACGATCCGCGCCAGAATGCCTGGCTGATCCGCCTGGCGCGTCAGGCGGCGCGCAATCTGGGGCTGGAGCTGAATGCGGTGGAAGTGCAGGATGCCCGTGCCGCGATCAAGGCGTATCAGGGCATTGTCGGCAATGCCGATATCAGCCAGGATGCGCTGTGGCTGCCGCAGGATTCGACCACTGTGGACGAAGCGGTGGTGTTGCCGCTGGTGCTGGAAGATGTGTGGAGCAAAAACCTGCTGCTGTTTTCCAGCAATATTGCCCACGTCAAGCGCGGCGCGCTGTTCTCGCTCTATCCGAGCAATGTCGATCTCGGCCGCACGCTGGCCAGCTCGGCATTGGGTGCGTTGGCCGGGCAGGGCGCCAATCGCGGTGTGCAGCCGTTGACCGATGTGCTGATGGCGGTCAATCTGCGTACCGCCAGCCATCTGGGTATCAGCCTCAGCTACGCGCAGCAGCGTGGTTTCGATTCGGTGTACCCGACACAATGACGCCACGCAAGCCGACCTCTAGTTATTCCCCGCTGGCTTTATTCCGTCAGGCTGCATTGCGCCAGCAGTTGAGCCTGGCGATGGCAATCGGCGTGGTCAGCGTTGCCTTGCTCTCGTCGTTGGCCAGCAGCTGGCAGGGTAGCCGGCAGATTCGGCTGTCGATGCTGGAGCAGGGCCGGCGCGTCGCCGAGAGCTTTGCCCGCCAGAGCGCGCTGGCGCTGCTGTCCGGCTCGGCCGACAATGCCAGCGAGCCGGCGCGGGCGGCGCTGGCTTTCCCCGACGTGACGCGGGTGGAAATCCATCAGGCCAACGGCACCCGGCTGCTGGTGCGCGGTGCGCCGGATCAGCACGAGTTCAGCCAGATCAGCGCCCCGTTCGCGCTGCAGGCGCCGGCGCTGGAAGCCGAAACCGACGATGCCTGGCGCTTTGTGGCGCCGGTGATCCGCAAGGGCCAGCCTTCGCCATTCGATCTGGAGCCGCCGCGCGACGAAGTGCTCGGCTACGTGCGCGTGGTGCAGAGCAAGGCCACGCTGTCGCGGCTGGTGGCGAATGTGCTGATGATCAATCTGGCCGTTTCGTTTTCCTGCGCGCTGGTATTCCTGTTGCTGATCCGCATTCTTGCCGGCCGCCTTACCCGGCCGCTGACCGAGCTGTCTTCGGCAATGGCGCGCGCCGAACGCGGCGATGCCGATGCGCATGCCACGGTCAGCGGCCCGAAGGATGTGGTGGACATGGCCAATGCCTACAACCGCATGATCGGGGTGCTGCAGGAGCGCGAGGTGGCATTGCGCGAAAGCCAGATGCACTACCGCGAGGTGGTCGAATCGGTGCGCGAGGCGATTTTCCAGACCGATTGCAACGATAACTGGGCGCTGTTGAATCCGGCCTGGGAAGATATCACCGGTTTCAGCGTCGCTGCCACGCTGGGCACGGCAATGCTCGACAGCATCGCGCCGACCGACCGGCTGCAGGTGAGCGGCTGGCTGCTGCAGTTGCGCAGCGGTGAGCTGAGCGGTCATGCGTACGAAGCCCGCTTCATTCGCGCCGACGGCAGCGAGGCCTGGGCAGAAATCAAGCAGCACGCGCGTTTCGACGCGCAGGGGCGCTACCAGGGCTGCTCCGGCACCTTTGACAACATTACCGAACGCAAGCAGGCCGAACAGGAGCTGAGCGCGCACCGGCAACGGCTGGAAGAGCTGGTGCAGGCGCGTACCACCGAGCTGCAGAGCGCCAACAAAGAGCTGGAGGCGTTCAGCTACTCGATTTCCCACGATCTGCGCGCACCGCTGCGCGCGGTGGACGGCTTTTCCAACCTGCTGCAGGAAGACTACGGTGCCGGTCTGCCGCCCGAGGCCAGGGATTATCTGGCGCGCATCATTGCCGCCGCGCAGCGTATGTCGCAGTTGACCGACGGGCTGCTGACGCTGGCGCGTGTCAGCCGCAACGATATCAACCGCAAGGAAGTCGATCTCAGCCAGCTGGCACATACCCTGCTCGATGAACTGCAGGCTTCGTTTCCGGAACGCCGGGTGGAGGTCGTCATCGAGCCGGACCTGCTGGCCCGGGCCGATCCGGCAATGATGCAGGCGGTAATGCAGAATCTGCTCAGCAATGCCTGGAAATTCACCGCCAGGCGCGAGTTGGCGCGGATCGAAGTAGGGCGCTGCGAAACGCCGCGCGGCATGGCATTCTATGTGCGCGACAACGGCGCCGGTTTCGACATGGCTTATGCCGGCAAGCTGTTCGGCACTTTCCAGCGCCTGCATGGCAAGAACGAATACGAAGGCACCGGCGTTGGTCTGGCCACCGTGCAGCGCATCGTGCAGCGCCACAATGGCGAAATCTGGGCACAGGCAGAGCTGGATCAGGGCGCGACGTTCTATTTCACGCTGCCGCAGCAATAACCGGCCGTTCAACGCCTGCCGGCAGCGCTACTGCCCGGTAAAACAAAACCCCGCCATCTGGCGGGGTTTTGCATCGATCCAGCTACACCGATCAGCCACAACTACCGCAGCACGGTTTGGCCACGCCTTT
>CALMFQ010000641.1 GCA_937863215.1 uncultured Pseudomonadota bacterium | reverse complement strand
TGACTTGCTCTAAACAGAATCAAGGACTTATACCGATTATGTTGCTCATGATCGACAATTACGACAGCTTCACCTACAACCTGGTGCAGTATTTTGGTGAGCTGGGGCAGGAAGTGGTGGTGCATCGCAACGATGAAATCACCCTTGACCAGATTGCCGAACTGAAACCGAAATATCTGGTGTTGTCGCCTGGGCCGTGTACGCCGAATGAAGCCGGGGTGTCGGTGCCGTCGATTCACCGTTTTGCCGGGCAGATTCCGATTCTTGGTGTCTGCCTTGGCCATCAGAGTATCGGCCAGGCATTCGGCGGCAAGATCATTCACGCCAAGCAGCTGATGCACGGCAAGGTGTCGCCGGTACATCATCTGGACAAGGGCGTGTTTGCCGGTTTGCCGAACCCGGTCACCTGCACCCGTTATCACAGCCTCGTGATCGAGCGCGAAACCATCCCCGATTGCCTGGAAATCACCGCCTGGACCGACGATGGCGAAATCATGGGGGTGCGCCACAAGACCCTGCCGGTGGAAGGCGTGCAGTTCCATCCGGAATCGATCCTGACCGAGCACGGGCACGATATGCTGCGCAATTTCCTGCGCGAGTTTGCCTGACTGCCGGGCTGCGGCGCGGCATAATAAATTTGGCTCTGCCGTACAGGGCCTGAGTATTGGCCATCGGCTGTTGCTCCCGTTCCGGTGCAACAGCCGATGGCCTGTGTACGTTTGCGGCATGCGGTCGCAGACCTCGCCAGCATTGGAGACAATAAATGATCAGCGCCAAAGACGCACTGAATCGCCTGATTGATGGCAACGAGCTGTTCTACGACGAAATGGTCGATTTGATGCGCCAGATCATGCGCGGCGAGCTGACGCCGGCGCAGATCGCGGCAATCCTGATCGGCCTGCGGGTCAAGGTCGAAACCGTGTCGGAAATCGCCGCCGCCGCCACGGTGATGCGTGAATTCGCCACGCCGGTGCCGGTGGACGACAAATTTCATCTGGTCGATACCTGCGGTACCGGCGGCGATCACTCCAAGACCTTCAATATCTCCACTACCTGCGCTTTTGTCGCCGCGGCTGCCGGCGCGCGTGTGGCCAAGCATGGCGGCCGCGCTTCCAGCTCCGCCTCCGGCAGCGCCGATGTACTGGAGGCGCTGGGGGTGAATATCAATCTGAGCCCGGAGCAGGTAGCGCAGGCGGTGCAGCAGATCGGCGTCGGCTTCATGTTTGCGCCGAATTACCATGGCGCGATGAAATACGTTGCGCCGGTGCGCAAAGAGTTGGGCGTGCGCACCATTTTCAATATTCTTGGCCCGCTGACCAATCCGGCCGGTGCCGACAACCAGCTGCTGGGGGTGTTCCATCCCGATCTGGTCGGCATTCTGGCGCGGGTACTGAAACAGCTCGGCAGCCGGCATGTGATGGTGGTGCACGGCAACGACGGGCTGGACGAAATCACCGTGTCGGGCGAAACCCGTGTCGCCGAGCTGCGTCACGGCGAAGTGAACGAATACAGCGTGCGTCCAAGCCAGTTCGGCCTGGCGGAAACCGATCTGGATGCGCTCAAGGCTTACGATGCCGACCAGTCGGCGGCAATGCTGCTGTCGGTACTGGAAAACGAGCCCGGCCCGGCTCGCGATATCGTGTTGCTGAATGCCGGGGCATCAATCTATGTTTCCGGTGTTGCACACAGCCTGGAAACCGGCATCGAGCGTGCCAACGACGCGCTCAACAGCGGCGCGGCGCTGGTCAGACTGCGCCAATTGATCGAATTCTCGCAGCAGTTCAATTGATGCATCAAGCCGCAAGGCAATAGGGACGGGGCCTGCAGGCCGGTCTGCGCGGCCCGTCCCTATTGCCTTTCAGGCCTGCCTGGCAAGCCGGCGCGGCAATTTTGTCTGCCGTAGCCGGCTGCCGGCTGTTATTCTGTTAACGTTGTTAATCATTCTTGTCGCCATGTCTCGCACCATATACAACACACCGATCCTGCGGCCGCTGATCTGCTGGCTGGCCCGGCTCGGCTTCATGCTCACCGGCTGGAAACTGGTCGGCGAGCTGCCCAACGTAAAGAAATACGTCATCATCGTCGCTCCACACACCAGCAATTGGGATTTCCTGCTCGGGCTGTGCTTTGTGTTTCTGCATCAGATCAAGCTGACCTTCATGGCCAAGCACACCATCTTCACCTTCCCGTTTGGCGGGCTGATGCGCTGGCTTGGCGGCATGCCGATCGTGCGCACCTCGCATTGCAATGTGGTCGATGCAACCGCGCAGGCGTTCCGCACAACCGACGATCTGGTGGTGGCGATGTCGCCGGAAGGCACACGCAAGCGTACCGAGCGCTGGAAATCCGGCTTTTACTGGATGGCGCAGAAAGGTGGAGTGCCGATCGTGATCGGTTTCATCGATTACAAACGCAAGCAGATCGGCCTGGAAGGCATTTTCTACCCGACCGGCGATTACGAAGCCGATCTGCCGCAAATCCAGGCTTTCTATCGCGACAAGGGGGCGCGCTATCCGGACAAGTTCCATCTGGACCAGCTGCGCTGAGCCGATCCGCGCCCCAAACTCCGGTTTTCGGTTCAGCAGCTGACGCCGGCGGCCAGATACTGCTGGAACGCCGGCAGCATCTGCTCCAGGCTGCCGCTGCGCATGTCGCCGAACGGTGTTACCGCCAGCAGGTCGAGTGCCGCCAGCCCGTTCAATACCCCCACCCAGCTCATGCCGATATGGATGCGCAGCAGTTGCGGATCCTTGTGCGGTAACGCCCGCAGCAGCAACTGCTCCAGCAGATGCCAGTTGGGACTGGCGCGTTCGGTCAGTCGCTGCTGCACCTCGGCAACCGGTGTCATCTGGTGCAGCAGAAAGAACTTGGTGGACATGCGGCCAACCTCCGGGTCGAAGTGCAATAACCAGTTCGGCCGATAAAACACATCCAGACATTCCCTTACCGACGCCGGCTCGGTGCGCTCGGCCAACTGCCGCAGACTGTTGCCGCGAAATTCGGCGAGACGGTCCATCAGGTAATCGACCAGCGCCAGCAGCAATCCGGTCTTGTTTTCGAAGTGATAATGCACTGCGCCGGAGTTGCGCGCGCCGGCGGCCTGGTTGATCGAGCGTAGCGAAACGGCGTGGATACCGTTTTCGGCAAACAGCCGCAATGCCGCCAGCAGCAACTGCTGGCGGGTGTGTGACGCGGGAGTGGTATCAGGCATCGGGGGCGACTCGAACAAAAAGCAGTGATCGATTATAAACTGAATCAATTGATTTAAATCGATTGCTTTAGGTAATATGTGCAACATTGTCCGTCTGTCTGACAATGTTGCACCGCCGCATGCGAATTTCTGCAGGGTGCGCAATAATCCGGCACAGCTGCGCCGCAAAGTGGCGTGCGTGCGTGTTTGACTAACTTCCATCTGGACTCCCTGTATGAACAAGGCAAGCTGGATGCCGCGCCTGGCGGCCATTCTGTGTTTCAACCTGAGCGCGCTGGCGCTGGCCGACGAGACGGCGCTGGGCTCGCCGGATGAATTGCGCGCCAAGCTGGCGCAGCTGAGCCCGGCCGAGCAGTGCAGCTGGTTCGGCCAGAACATGAAACAGCAGCAGCTGAACAAGGCTTCCGATGCCCAGCTGCAGGCGATCCTGCAGGCGCTCGAATCGTCGGCGCTGTTTTGCCCGGTGAAAAAAATGGCAGAGCAGACTGCCGAATACGAATTCCTGATGGCGCGTCGCGAACGCGTCAAGGACAGCGACGATCTGCCCGATACGCCGGAACGCATGCTGGTGCGCCTGCGCACCGAGCCGCGGGCGATCTACGCGCGCTGGGAAAGCGGCGGCGCCAGGGCAGGGCAGGAGGTGCTGTACGATGCCAGCAAGGATGCAAAAAAGATGCTCGGCCACATCGGCGGCATGTTCGGCGTGGTATCGATGAATCTGCCGATCGACGGAGCCATGGCTCGTGCGCAGTCGCGCCA